>CAXBOL010000269.1:0-6589 GCA_963977295.1 uncultured Opitutaceae bacterium | reverse complement strand
GGCAGGCCGCGCCGTCTCCTCCACCAGTAACGAATTGGTCGACGGCACCTACGCATTCATCGGCCCTGAAACCCTCTTCGTTTCGTCTAATCCCAATGAAATCGCCGGCACCGTTCGCGCTCGGGAAGAAGGCGCCGCTCCACTGGTTTACCCCCTGCCCGGTTGGACCAACTCCGACGGCACCGCCTTCATTGCGGGCCAAAGCTCCGAGGTCCCCATCGACGTCTCCGGGGGCAAGGCCCTGCAACTGCGCCAGAGTCAGGGCGACTGGATCGATCACATTCGCAAGGGTGGCATCGTCGGTTACTCCATTATCGGACTCGGTATCTTCGCCTTACTCACTTCGTTCGTGAAGCTGATCGATCTGCGCAAGCTCTCCGTCGACAAGCCGTCCGCGGTCACCAAATTGCTGCAGACTCTGGCCAGCGAAGGTCCCGCCCAAGCCGAAGCCGCCATCAGCACGTTGCGCTCCACCAGTCGCGATCTATTCGCCACCGGACTGCGCTACGCCCACAACCCCAAAGAGGTTGTTGAGGAGCACCTCTACGCGTTCATTCTTCGTGAGCGCCTGCATCACGAACGCTGGCTGCCGATGCTGGCCGTGATCGCGGCAGCCTCTCCGCTCCTCGGACTCTTGGGCACCGTCGTCGGCATGGTAAAAACGTTCACCCTCATCACCGTCTTCGGCACAGGTAACGCCGGGAAACTCTCCAGCGGCATCTCCGAGGCCCTCATCACCACCGAACTGGGTCTGACCGTCGCCATTCCGACCTTGATCCTGCACGGCCTGCTCTCTCATCGCACCCAGAAGAGCCTGTCCTTGCTGGAGCGATATGGCGTCGAGCTCGTTACCGCCAACGAAGAGCATCGCGCCAACACCCCATCCTGATGAACGCACTCTGGGATCTTCTGCAACAAGGCGGCCCCGTCATGGTGCCTCTGGTCATCTTGTCCGTCGTGCTCTACGAACGGTGCTTCGGCCTCTACTTCATGGCCCGCCAAACCCGGAAGCGACTCCTGCGCGGTGACGCGGCCGGACTCGATTCGTTGACTTCCGTCCGCATGATGCGTCTCCAACTTTCGGAGACATTTCAACAACACCGCTTCGTCATCGCCACCCTCATCGCCGCCGCCCCGCTCATGGGGTTACTTGGCACCGTAACCGGGATGGTGAGCACGTTCCAAAGTCTCATCGATCGCACCGGCCAAAAATCCATGGAAGGCCTCGCCGACGGTATTTCCATTGCCCTCGTGACCACCGAAACCGGCTTGGCCATCGCCATTCCGGCCGTGATCCTCCTCCACTTCGCTCAACGCCAACTCCAACACGGTGAGCAGCACCTCGTCTCGTTGGAAAGCACTCTCATGGAGGCCCGCTAAGCCATGATGAAGTCAACCACCACCGACCGCCGCTATCAGGCGGTTTCCATCGATCTGGCTCCCATGATCGATTGCGTGTTCATTCTCCTCATCTTCTTCATCGTCACGAGCGTGTTCGTCGAAGATCCCGGAGTGGAAGTTGAACGCCCCGACACTCGCGGCGAGGCTGTCACCGATCGCAACGCCTTGCTCATCGCCATCTCCGCGGAGGACGCCATCTTCTTCGATGGCCAACAAATCCGCATGGACCAGGTCGCTCCCGCCTTGCGCCAAGCCTCTTTCAGTGACGACTCGACCGTAATCATCCGCGCCGATCGCCGCGCCAGCCACGGCACCTTCGCTGGCGTCTACGCGGAAGCCAAACGAGCCGGCCTCGCCCACGTCCAATTTGCCACCGCCCGCCTCGGCTCGGGTCAGCCCTGATCGCCCCCCTGATGGACGCCACTGGTTCCCCGCTCCCACTCGATCTCGACCCCGCTTCCGGGTGGGGCCGTCGCATCGCAAAGTGGGCGGCCGGGCTGGGGATGAGTCTTCTGATTTTGGTCACGATCGCCCACGTGCAGCTCACCGAAATCGTCGAGCCGCCGCCACCTCTCGCCGATTTGCAGACGGTAATCCTTAACGACATCCCTCCGCCACCGCCCGAAATCGCCTCCCGCGAACCTCCACCGCCCACCGTGCTCGATCTCGAGCCCCTGCCGTCTGACAACGTCGTCAAGATCGCCATCGCCCCCCTCACGTTCGAGGTCCCCTTGCCCGAGGCGACTCCCCAACTTCAAATCTCCCTCGACGCCTTCCGGCCCAAGGAAAACAGCGCCGAAACCAACCCGGATCACATCTTCCAGTATCGCGACGTCGACCAGAGTCCGGTGGTCGTGCATCGCGAAAAACCGGAGATTGGCAGCCAATTGATCAACGCCGTCGGCGGAAACCCCAAGGTGGTCGTGACCATGGTGGTGACCCGCGCCGGCGGTGTGCGAAACGTCGAGATCGCCAGCACCTGCGGCAACGACGAAATCGACCAACTCGTCATGGACGCTCTCGCCAAATGGCGCTTCCGCCCCGCCGTCCGCAAAGGCGCCACCGTCAACTGCCTCGTGATTCAGTCGGTCATCATCAAATCCGGAAATTACCGCTCCCCTTTCTCACTCTGATTTACCCCGCCATGTCGACTCGTCTTTCTTTTCTGCTCTTCGTCAGCCTCGCCCCGACCGCCGCTTGGGCCCAAGGCTTCGCCGCCCTCGACAGCGTCCGCGAAACCCAAAAGGCGATCGATCTTTCCGGCCTGGTGGAGCCTCTCACCGCCGAGCCCGACGTCAATCCCCAGCGCATCATCAACGAATCGTTCAACTTCCGCAAAGAGCGCGAGCCCGATATGACCGCCGCGGAATTCGCCCTCTACGAACGCCTCTCCGGCATGGTTGAAACCAATGCCGCATTTGCCCTCCAGTTGCTCGAAACCATGCTCGGCGACGAAGACGAGGACAGCGCCGCGTTCGACCTCGCCCTCGGCAATCTCTATTACACGGAAAGTCGCATGGAAGAGGCGCTCGCACGCTACGAAAGCGCCGTGGAGAAATACCCCGAGTTTCTCCGAGGCTGGGTCAATATCGCCATGATTCACTATCAGAACAAAGATTTTGCCCGAGCTGCCACTGCCTTCGCCAAAGCTATCAACCTCGGTGATCGAGACGCGCAGACGTTCGGCCTGCTGGCGTTTTGCATGCGGCAAACGGGCAACACCATCGGCGCTGAGGCCGCCTTCATGCAGGCGATGACCGCCAGCCCGGAAGACACCAACTGGATCGGTGGACTCCTCGAACTCTATTTTGTCAATCAACGCTACGAGCAGGCGGAACCCTTGGTCCGCGAACTGGTGCGCATTGAACCGGCCAAATCCGAAAATTGGATGCTCTACGCGAGCCTCTTGGTCAGTCTCAACCGGCAACTCGAGGCCGCCACGCACTTGGAAATCGCCCGTAGCATCGGGGTCGCCCAGCCCAACGCCATCGCCCTCCTTGGCGACCTCTACGTCGGCCTCGGTTTCATCCCCGAAGCCATCGCTGTTTACGAATCCATGCCCGCCGGCTCCTCCGACCTGGGCACCGGGCGTTTGATTACTTACGCCCGTTCACTGATCACCAAGGGCAATCTCGACCAAGCTCGGGAGTTGATGGCCAAGATCCCACCGTCGCCCAAATGGGAAATCGCCAAGCCTCGCTACTTCGCCCTGGCGGAGCTCGCCACCGCCGAGGAAAACTGGGAAGAAGCTCAACTGGCGTTCCAAGGCATCCTGCAGCGCGACCCCTTGGACCCGTTCGCCCTCCTCGGTGCCGGACACGTTTACGTGCAGTCCGGCGACACCGCCCGGGCCGAATTCACTTTCGATTTTGCACTTCAGGTCCCCGAAAGTGAACACCGCGCATGCCTCGAAATCGCCAATATCGCCCTGTCAGAAAACAAGTTGGATCGTGCAGTTCACTTCCTGAATCGCGCCGATTCGCTGCAACCCTCCTCTGCCATTCGCAATCAGGTGGCACGTATCAACGCACTTGCCGCCCAGTGAACATTTACTTCGATTCATTCGCTTTCCTTAGCGTTTGAGGGAACAGTCCCTCCCAGTTCGAATCATCACCCCTATGCAAATTCCCTCGTTAAGCATTCTCAGCCCAAAGCCGAACCGGTTTTGGGCCGTCGTGCTCCCGGGGTTGGTCGCGGTGACCATCGGACTCTCAGCCAAAACGCCCCTTCGCACCATCGAATCGCGCTCCGCGCCTGATCGCGAATACCGCCTCTTTGTCGGAGTTGATATCAAGATCCTCCACGACGGCGACTTCGGCACGGTGACCGACTTCGGCCACTCTCAAGCCCAACTCGACGGCTCCCCTCAATCCCGCATCGACGTACGCACGGCCAGCAGGGTGCGATTCGAGCCCAATACCAAGCGGGCCTGCGCCCCGCTTACGATCAGCAACATCGAAACGAAACGCGCCTATTCCGCACGCACCGACCCCCGCCGCCAGTGGGCTTCCCGCCAAGCCACCATTCAGGCCTACCAACAGGACGAGCAATCGAAGAACGTCAGCAACTTGGGTAACGCCATCACTTACTCCGGCGACAGTGTCATTGAAGACGGTGCGACGGGCAACGTGCTTTATAATCCCAGTGTGGATGCCGCCGACCGTCAACTCGCCGCGTTCGAAGCCGACACAATGGCACAGATGGACGACCAATTTTACACTCAACGCGGTCAGACCCAATCCGGGCAGGAAGACGCCTTGGTCGTCGAAGCCGTCATGTCCTCCCCGCAACCCATCGTCGATGCCTACGTCGTTGGCATTGCCCGCGTGGCCAAAGACGGCGTGCAAAAAGACATCGTTTTCTTCGACGACCTCGCTGCCATCGGGCCCGAACCTCGCAAAGTCAAAGTGCGCAAGGAGGGTCTGCCATCTGGCTTTGAAGTGCTCAGTGTTGACCTACATGTCTTCCGCGAAGGTCAGGAATTGGTCAGCGATCAATCCGACAAACAATTCGCCCTTACCCGCGAGGAGGCGCTCGAATATCTCACCTTGGCGCATACTTCCAGCCACCGCGGTCAAACCTTGCCTCCGGAACCCGCTTGGAGTTTGGCTCCCTCCGAGCTGATTGGCGCCAACACTCCCGCTCAATTTGACTATCCTGTCCGCGTGAAAATCGATGAACGAGGCCGCGTGACCGGCATCGACGAAAACGCCATCGTTCCCGCGCCTATCCGAAAGTTGATCGAAGATTTCGTGTTCATTCCCGCCCTCGCCAATGGCGTTGCGGTCGAGAGCGAAACGTCGTTTAATCTGCGCGATTTTTTCCGCTAAACCAAGTTCGGAACTCCGGATCGTTCAGCATTCGAGGTTCATCCTTCAGTCCCCGCACTCTCATGCGTCTTTCCGCTGTCTTCCGCGCCCTCGCCCTCTCGATTTTCCTGCCCATTGCCGCGTTTTCCACCCTCCACGCCGCAGAAGTGATTCCGCTTTGGATCAACGGCGCCCCTGGTTCCGAAGCGCGCCGCCAAGAACCTGAGCAAGCCAAGGATTGGTGGGTTAAGAACATCCACAACCCCTCCGTTACCGTATTTCGACCCGCCCCGGAAATCGACACCGGCGCCGCGGTGGTCATTCTGCCGGGCGGCGGTCATCGCGAGTTAGTATTCAATCCCGAAGGACGTGAGCCCGCCGAGTTTTTTGCGTCAATCGGCGTGACCGCATTTGCCGTCAAATACCGTCTGGCTCGCGAAGAGGGGTCGCCCTACTCCCTCGAAATTCACCCCGTCGCTGACGCCCGTCGAGCCCTTCGGCTGGTGAGATTCCGCGCCGCCGATTTTGGCATTGATCCGCAACGCATCGGGATCCTCGGGTTCTCGGCTGGCGGTGAACTGGCTGCGGCCGTGGCCTATGGCGATTTTGCCGGGGCCCCCCAGGCCCTGGACCCCATCGACCGCGTGAGCTGCCGCCCCGATTTTCATCTCAACATTTATCCTGGGCCATTCGGGTTTCCGCCAGGTGAGCTAAACCCGGATACCCCGCCGGCCTTCTTTCTCTGCGCGATCGACGATACGTTTCACGTCAAACCCATCCTCGAGGTGATTCCGAAATACATGGCCCTCAAAATCCCGGTCGAAGTGCATCTCTACGCACAGGGCGGCCACGGGTTCAACATGGGAACCCGCTCCGAGCTTCGCACCCTTCAAAAATTTCCCGATCGCATAACTGATTGGCTGCACGACAACGGATGGCTCACGCAAGCGGCTGCGCAGACACCATGAAACTTCGTCGATCACGGCTATCGGTATTCGCCGGTCTGCTGCTCGTCTTCGGCACGGGCTGCGCCACAACCGGCCTCACCGAACAGCAATGGAATGCTGGATACGCAGCATTGCAGCCCGGGCTGGAGCCCGTCGACGCCCTGACCAGCTTGGGTAACCCTCGCGAAATGCGTCCTGCCGATGCGTCCATCGGGCAACCTGAAACGTGGATTTACTCGCGACCCGAAAGAGTGGGCCGTGCCACCGCCAAGACCGGCGAAAACGACATCCTGCTACCAAACGGCAAGGGCGTCATCACCGTGCCCGTTTACGAGGAGAAGGATGTGATTAAAATCGTGGAGTATCACTTGTTTTGGATCGATCAACGTCTGGATCATTGGACGCGAATCGTGACCGATTAAACGCCCCCCA
>CAXBOL010000268.1:0-6607 GCA_963977295.1 uncultured Opitutaceae bacterium | reverse complement strand
CGACCATCACCCTTTAAGATCGCCGTGAATCTCAGGATTCACGGCGTCTTTGTTTTTGGTTAGGATGGATTGGGAGGCGATCGGGTCTCGGCTCCGTGAATAAGTGAAAAATTGTAATAAAAACATGCCTCTCCCATTGCTTAAACAGGCTGGCTTGTTTGGGATCCTCCCTTCCTATGGCTAAAGAGGCTTCCACTGACTATCGCTCCAACAATCGTCGCCCCCCGCGACGAGACGGGCGAGGTGGCGATGAGCGTTCGCCCCAAGAGACTTTAGGTCGCCAAGTTCCGCACTCCATTGAGGCGGAGGAGTATCTGCTTTCGTGCTGTTTGCTCGATGGCTCAGATTCGATCGCCAAGTGCTTGGAACGGAAATTGCCGGGAGAAGCATTTTTCGTCGGGGCCAATCGGATCATCTACGACAAGCTGATTGAGCTCTACCAGTCGAATCCCCCCGTAGCGATTGAAGTGCTGGCCGAAGAATTGAAGGCCAATGGTCAACTCGAGGCAATCGGGGGACTCCCTTATTTGATGCAGGTCAGCGCGCGGATTCCGACTACCGCACAGGTTGACTATTTCCTGGAGAAGGTGCGCGAGCTTCACCTGTTGCGGCAATTGATCAAAGTATCCACCGCCGCGGTGGAACAATGTTTCGATTACCAAGGGGGGCTCGAAGAGTTCATTGACAAGATTGAACAAGATATTTTTGCGGTGACGCAAAACCGGGTTTCGGACGGCGCCAAGCAGATGAAAGAGCCAACCCGGGAAGCGATGGATGTCATTCACAAGATGATGATGAAGAAAGGGGAGCTCACGGGAGTTTCCTCCGGCTTCAAAGACCTCGATGCGATGACCTACGGTTTTCAGAAATCCGAAATGATCGTGCTCGCGGCTCGGCCGTCGATGGGCAAGACCTCGCTGGCGCTCAACATGGCGGAGACGGCTTCGCTGCCTCGGCGCGGCCCCGGTGTCACCACACTCTTCTTTTCCCTTGAAATGAGCGCCTCGCAACTGGCGTTGCGTATGTTGTGTTCCCGGGCCCGGGTGAACATGAAATTATTGCGCGATGGATTGCTCTCTCGCAACGGGGATGAACAGGGTCGATTGCTGGAAGCGGCGGATGAATTTACGAAGTCGAAAATCTTCATCGATGATTCGAGTCACCTCACGATCATGGAGTTGCGCGCTAAAGCCCGGCGACTCGCCGCCCGTCATGGACTGGGGTTTATCATCGTCGATTACTTGCAATTATTGAGTCCAACCGACCCCAAGACGCCTCGTGAACAACAGGTTGCTGAAATTTCTCGCGGTTTAAAAGCACTGGCGAAGGAACTTGAAGTGCCGGTTATGGTTCTCAGTCAGCTCAATCGTGCTGCTGAAAAAGAAAATCGAACTCCCAAACTCTCCGATCTGCGTGAATCCGGCTCAATCGAGCAGGACGCAGACGTCGTTCTCATGTTAGCCCGTCCTCGCGATGCGGATGAGAAGTTTCAAGTGGCGGCCGACTCCGCCGAGTTAATCGTTGCCAAGCAGCGAAACGGCCCGGTAGGAGATTTGAAGCTTACGTTCCTCCGAGACATCACTCGCTTTGAAAACTATACACCGTAATCCGCTTTCGCGGGTCGTCCGTTTTTTTGTCCTATTCGCACTGGTTTCCGGGGGAATCGCTTCGGCGTTTGCTCAAGGGGCGGGGGCTCAGACGAATCAGACCGTCGAAAACATCATCATCCGCTTTCTGGGCGCCACCAATGTGAGCGAACAAATTGTTCGTGCCAACATGCAGGTGCGTGAGGGCGAGGTCTTGGATGATGTCCTGATCGACCGCGACATTCGCTCCCTTTACCGCACGAGCCTATTTGAATTCATCGAGGTCAAGCGGGAGAATTTGCCGAGCGGCAAAGTGAATCTCGTTTTTGAGCTCACCCCACGTTATCGAGTGTTGGCCGTTATCTTCGATGGCAACGAGGGCGTGAAAGACCGCCGGTTGGAAAAGGAGGTCAAAACCAAGGACAATTTTGTGCTCGATGAGCGCCAAGTGAAGGAGGACTCCGAAAAACTCCGCGAATACTACCAGAAAATCGGCTACAACCGGGTGTCGATTTATTACGAAATCGAACGGGATCGATCCACGGGCTTCGGCACGGTCACCTTCAAGATTCGCGAAGGAAACCGCGTCAAGTTGCGCGGGGTGAATTTTGTCGGAAACGACAGCGTCAAGGCGCGTAAACTGCGCAAGGAGATGGAGACCAAAAAATGGACGCCATGGTCTTGGTTGGTCGGGTCGGGCCGCTTCAAGGACGAGCTCTTTGAAGACGATCTGGAACTCCTCCGCGATTATTACCGGCAAGAAGGTTACCTCGATGTCTCGATTCCGCCTGAACAGATCGAATACGAATATCCCGATAGCAAAAGCTTGGTGTTGACCATCCACATCGATGAGGGTCGGCAATACCGAATTGGTGATATCGAAATTACCGGTGCGACTGTGGTGCCCGGCTTCGCCTTGCGCTTGGGCCTCAAACAGAAATCAGGCGACGTGTTCGCCCCGGAGAAACTTGATGAGGACGCGTCGGAAATTGAAAAATTTTATGGTCGTGGCGGTCACCTCGATACACGGGTCAATTTGCTCCGGAAACCCAATTTGACCACGGGC
The DNA here is from genome assembly GCA_963977295.1 of uncultured Opitutaceae bacterium. Taxonomy (GTDB): domain Bacteria; phylum Verrucomicrobiota; class Verrucomicrobiia; order Opitutales; family Opitutaceae; genus Actomonas. The sequence continues at coordinate 3,955 of CAXBOL010000268.1, read as the reverse complement.
GACATCGACCTCGAATACATCATCGACGAGGGTGATTCCTACGAGGTTGAGTCAGTTAAGATCGAAGGAAACACCAAGACCAAGAGCATCGTGTTACTTCGCGAGCTCGTGTTGGGACCAGGGGAAACCTTCGACACAGTGCGGATGGAAATCTCCAAACTGCGTCTCGATAACACGCGTTTCTTTGAGGACGTGAATCTGACCCCGGAAACGACCAATATCCCAGGCCGTCGCAACCTCAAGGTTTCGGTCAAGGAAGGTCGCACGGGCAACCTCACTTTCGGTGCCGGCTTCAGCTCTTTGGAGCGGGCCGTCATCTTCGCGGAATTGACCCAGTCGAATTTCGATATCTTTAATCGTCGTTCGTTCTTCCAAGGCGATGGTCAGAAATTCCGGTTGCGACTGCAGTTGGGCGACCAGTCCAGTGAAGTGGTCATGTCGTTTGAAGAACCTTGGCTCTTCGAGAAGCAATTGGCAGCAGGCTTCACGCTGTTCCGCACTTCGTCCGACTTTAACAGTGCGCTTTACAGCGAAATTCGCACCGGCGGTGAAGTCTATCTCCGCAAGCGTTTGTTTGAATTGGTCAACGGGCAATTGTCTTACTCCTACCAAGTGGTGGACATTGACAACGTTTCACCTTCTGCACCTTTCATCATTCAGTCCTTGGCCGGCCAACAAGCCATCTCGAAGGTTGGGTTCACCTTGGAGCGTGATACCCGGGACAAGATCATTAACACAACCCGCGGAAATCGGGTTGAGTTACGGACTGATCTGGCCGGTGGATTGTTCAGTGGCGACGCCGACTACTATAAGTTGGAGTTCCGTGGCGCTCAATTTTACCCTTTGTTTGAGTTCCAGACCCAAGTCTTGGCGATTATTCTACGGGCGGGCACGACGGATAGCTACGGTGACTCGAACACCGTGCCGTTCTATGAACGCTTTTTCCTCGGAGGCCCTTACACCCTTCGTGGCTTTGAATACCGCGAGGTTGGACCACGCGATACCCTTTCGAATGAACCGCTAGGTGGTAATTCTTACGGAATGCTCTCAATCGAGTATTCTGCAGATGTCGTCGCGCCGGTCCGCTTTGCCGTGTTTTATGACGCGGGATTCGTTAATTCGGATGCCTGGGATTTCAATCCAGCTAATTACAACGATAACTTCGGGGTAGGTTTGCGGTTGTTCGTCGCGGGTGCCCCATTGAGTCTCGACCTCGGCATTCCATTGACCTCCGATGGAACGAACGATCAGGGTAATCAATTCAACTTCTCGTTTGGCACCCGATTCTAATTTATTTGTCCATTTAAGTATAAAATCATGAAGATACCATTCAAACCCCTCATTGCCGCCGTGGCGTTTTCCGCTTCGGCATTAGTTGGCCTGGCACAGGCCCCCAAAGTGGCCATCGTCGATATGGCTCGGCTGTTCGATAGCCATTACAAGACGGTCGAAAAGAACGCAGTTTTCCAAAGCGAGCAGGACAAGGTTAAGGAAGAGATCAATCGCCTCAATGGCGAAGGTCTGAAGCTCCAAGAGGAAGCTCAAGGCATCGCCGAGCAGCTTAACAACCCTGTTCTCTCCGAAGACGCCAAAGCTAAGATTTCTCAGGAAGCTCGCACCAAGGTCGATGAGCTCCGTCGCAAGCAAGAAGAGATGAACGCGTTGCTGCAAAACAGCAGTGAGTCCCTCAAGAAGCGCATCATGAACTTCCGCAGTTTGTTGATGGATGAAATCAGCAAAGTCGCGGTCACCGTGGCGAAGCGCAAGGGGATCACCCTGATGCTCGACAAGTCTGGCCCGTCGTTGCTGGGCGTGCCCGCCGTGCTTTATTATGACTCGGCCATGGAAATAACCGACGATGTGCTGGCTGAAATTAACAAAGACAAGCCAGCTGGTGCGCCTTCGGCTCCTGCTGCGGGTGGTGATGCTCCGGCAGTCAGCTTCCCGAAGCCATAATCGGCTCAAATACTGCTGATATTTTCAGACCCCGTTCTATTCGAACGGGGTCTTTTGTTGGCTAAGTTCCACTGGTGGATTGCCAGTCAAGCATTGCCCGCCAAATTCAAGTCGATGCAGATTGCCTTTGGACTCGAAGATTTAATTGCGATTGTAACCCCTCAGGCGGTGCGCGGATCGACCCCGGAGACTATTACGGCGATTGCTTCGCTTGAATCGGCGACCGCGAAGGATTTGTCGTTTCTGGGTAACCCGAAATACCGAGCGGCGGTTTCAGACTCGGCTGCGGGGGTCATCTTGCTGCCCGCCGATTTCGCGGGAGATCCCAAACCAGGGCAGTGTTGGCTGTTGGTGGAGAACCCATCCGCCGCGCTGGCGCTGGTTTGCGCCCGCATTGAAGCTCAACTCTGGCCTCAACCCGCTCCCGGCATCCACCCGACGGCGGTGGTGGATCCCTCCGCGATTGTTGCCTTAACGGCGACCATCGGGCCGCTTTGCGTAGTGGAAGCCGGGGTGACCATTGGGGAGGGATCGCATCTCCAAGCGCAGGTTTTTGTGGGCAAGGACTCCCGGGTGGGCGATGCGTGTTGGATCGCACCTCACGTGTATTTGGCCACGGATTGTCGGGTGGGGGATCGAGTGCGAATACACGCGGGGTCAGTGATTGGTTCCGACGGATTTGGTTACGAGTTTGTCCAAGGACGCCATACCAAGGTCCCGCAGGTGGGAGGCGTCGTGGTCGACGATGATGTAGAAATCGGAGCGAATGTGACGATTGATCGGGCGCGGTTCAGTCAGACGCACGTTGGGCAGGGCACCAAAATCGATAATTTGGTGCAGATCGCGCACAACGTGCGAATCGGTAAGCACTGCCTGTTGTGTGCCCAAGTGGGAATTTCTGGCAGCACGATCTTGGAAGATTATGTAGTTTTGGGCGGTCAGTCCGGGGTAGGAGGGCATATCACCCTCGCCCAAGGCACGAAACTCGGCGGCGGCGCGGCATTGACCTATGACACTAAGCCGGGGGATTTTTTGAATGGATCACCGGCGGTTCCTTATATGTTGGAGCGGCGTATTGCCGTGCTCCAAAAACGGCTACCCGACCTGTTTCGACAGGTGGGAAAACACGAGGAACAGTTAGAAGTTTTAAAAAAGACTTCCGCATCTTGATCGAGTCGGCAGGATGACGCTCACATGACCGCTCCTCGCCTGAAAATCTTCACGGGAAATTCTAATCGGCCGTTGGCCGAAGAAATCTGTAGCTCAATCGGTATGCCGTTGGGCGAAGCGACAGTGACGAGTTTCCCGGATGGGGAGTCCTTCGTGAAAATCAACGAAAACGTGCGGGGACAGGATGTCTTCATCGTCCAATCGACCTGCACCCCCACAAACCATCATCTGATGGAGTTGTTGATCATGATTGATGCCGCTCGTCGGGCCTCGGCGCCCCGGATCACCGCGGTGATGCCTTTCTACGGTTACGCCCGCCAAGATCGCAAAGATCAACCGCGAGTGCCCATTACCGCTAAGCTGGTGGCCAATCTAATCGTCGCTGCGGGCGCCAATAGAATTCTCACGATGGATCTTCACTCCCAGCAGATCCAGGGATTCTTCGATATTCCCGTAGATCACCTTTTTGCTTCACCGGTATTTTTTGACCACGTGGAGAAAATCAAGATGCGTTCGGATAACATCGTGGTGGTATCGCCTGATGTGGGAGGCACTAAAATGGCCGCGGCCTACGCCAGTATGATGGGGGCGCAACTCGGAATGGTGTGGAAGAAACGCACCAGTGCCACGACCGTCGAGTCCGTCAATATTGTCGGCGAAGTCAAAGGTCGTGATGTGCTCTTGGTGGATGATATTACCGAGACGGCCGGCACACTGGTCAACGCGGCCAAACTCATGCGGGCCAATGGGGCATTGAGCGTGCGAGCGGCGGTGAGCCATTCGTTACTAAGCGAAATGGCCTATCAACGTTTGGGCGAAGGGCAAGTTG
>CAXBOL010000267.1:0-6637 GCA_963977295.1 uncultured Opitutaceae bacterium | reverse complement strand
CGCGAACGCCCTCCTCCGTGGTGTGCCCCTTGCCGGCCAAGCCGGTGCCATTATCCCCCAGAAATATCACGATCGTGTTCTCGCGAATTTTTAGATCATCCAACGTCTGCAGCAGACGACCAACCAGATGATCTGTGTAGGCGACATTGGCGCTCCAGTTCGCCGGATCATGGGCGAACTTATCGTCGCCGGGTTTAATGCTGTCCGGAGTGGGGTAGTAGGGCTCGTGGGTCAGCGCCATCGGGTAGTAGAGAAAGAATGGGCGCTTTTCACCAGCCTGCTCATGGGTTTCCCGCATGAAATCGATCAAGAAGTCGGTGAAAAGGTCCGGCCCGTAATCATCGGGACCGGTGGGCACGTAGGCGCCGTTTTCGAGAATGCTGGGATGCCAGTAGCGGGAGGTGCGGGCGATGGCGGTGGGCTCTCGACCGCCGGTGTGGACCACGCCGGGCGGGAGATTTTCATCATAGGCCCAAATCCGATAGGATTCGAAACCCGCCTCGTGGATGAGGGTGGGCACCTCGCCCGACATTTGCCACTTGCCCGCAAGTGCGGTTGCGTAACCGGCTGATTGGAATAGATGACCCAGCGTCACGTGGTTGGACACATCATCAGCGCCGTGATCTTCGACCGGGGGGCCCCCGGCGCGCCCGGAGAAATGAAAGACGCCGCTGTGGTGCGGGTATTGTCCCGTCAGCAGCATGAACCGACTCGGGTGACAGACGGGAGTGGCATAGGCCGTTGCAAAATGAACGCCCTGCTTAGCCAGTTGATCCAATTGGGGAGTGTGATGGGACGGATGGCCGTAGACGCTCAGTTCGTTCGCACCGATATCATCGGCTAGGATGAGGACCACATTGGGTCGGGGATCAGCGGTCCCGATCGACACCAAGGCGGGCACTGCCGCTAGACAGATTATCCAGCGACTCATGAGGGACTTAAGTCGAAGGGGCATGGAGTGGCATTTCTTTGAGGCGAAAGGGATCGAGTAAACCTACTTTGGGGAGGGTCGTTTCGATGGAAAGCGAATGAATTCAGAAATTAAAAGATAATAAATTGACACAAAATGAATTTGTTTCGAAACAAAGTGACACAAGTCTTTCTTTTCTAACCCCATTACTTTGTGAAAATGAAAACGCACCGCTCCGTTTCCTCCCGTATGCTGCCTCTTTTTGGGCTTTTCCTCGGCTTAACCTCCGGCCTTTCACTCACCCGCGCTCAGGATGATGCGCCGGTCGTGCTTTCTCCGTTCGAAGTCACGACGGAGAAGGATGTCGGTTACTACGCCAGTAACTCCATCAGTGCAACGAAGACGGATATCCCGCTGCAGAACCTGCCGATGAACGTGCAAGTGCTCACGCGCACCTTTCTCGACGACGTCAATGCCACCGACATCGAAAGTGTGATGGCTTATTCTGCTTCGGCCAGTCCGGCGACCAACGAACCGGGCCGGTTTGCGATGCGTGGTTTCGTTAACCCCAATCCGATGCGCAATGGGGTCGATACGCTCTCTGAGTCCAATTACGTTGCTACACTCACCCTTGATCGCATCGAAGTGGTGAAGGGGCCGGCCGCCATTCTCTATGGCATTTCGGAGCCCGGCGGTTTGATCAACATGATCACCAAAAAGCCGCAGTTCACCCAGCAAGGATCGGTGGGCATGCAGGTGGGTGACTACGACACGTGGCGAGCCGACATCGATGTGACGGGGCCGCTAAACGATGCGGTTGCCTACCGCGTGGTGGCTGGCGTCACCGACATCGGCTATGAGCAGGATTACGCTCACGCCAAGAATCTAACCATCGCGCCTTCGGTGCTGTTCAATCTGACCCCCGAAACCTCGCTGCTGCTGGCGGCGGAATATCAGGAACTCGACTCCGTGCCCCAGGGTTCGACCACCAACAAGCTCGATGACGCTGGCGATCGCATCGGCTTCATCTCGGGCTTCTACTACGACGTGCCGAAAACCTTCAATCACCAGGGGCCTGACGCTTACAAGAACTCCGAGACCACCTACCTCAACGCGGACCTCCAGCATCAGTTCAATCGCGAATGGGCCGTGCGCGCGGTCCTGAGTCGGTCGACGACCGATCTCGATCAGGACACACGTCTGGGCAACGGCAACGAGATCAGGCAGCGCGGTCAGCTGGGTTATGTCCGCGTGCACGCGCTCAACCGGGTCGTCGAGCGTGAGGAATTAGTGTTTCAGGGAGAACTCACCGGTCGAATCGAAAACGATGCCATGGTGCACCGCCTGCTTTTCGGCTATGAGATGACGCAGTTCGATCAGGATCAAATCGCCCGGCGGCAGAACAACGTGGTTCCGCCGATGAACTTGAACGACCCCGCCTCGTGGGATTTCAGCATTCCTATCGCTCCAGAGGATCGGAACGCAAGGCCGTCCGACTTCCAGTCTGAGCAGGACACGTGGTCCCTTTATGCCATGCATCAAGGCGAGTTGCTGGATGCAAAACTCCACACCTTGCTAGGCATGCGTTACGACGTGGTCGAGGCCAACACCACCAATCGGCTCGCGAACCCGGTGACCTCCACCAGCGTGCCCACCACCCGTAATTGGACCCCTCAGATCGGTGCGGTCTATGCCCTGACGCCAACCATCGGCCTTTACGGTTCCTACAGTGAATCATTCTCGCCCAACACCTCCGTGAATCCCGATGGGAGCACCTTCGATCCGGCGACCGGTGAGGGCTTTGACTTTGGACTTAAGTTCAATGCGCCGAGTGGACGGTTCAACGCGACCCTCAGTGTTTTTGATATCACCAAGGTCGGGATTGTGCGCCAAGACGTTGAACGTCGCGCCAACGATCCGGACAACGGTCTGTGGTTTGCCGCCAGCGGCGAAGAAGCGAGTAAAGGCACGGAGTTGGACCTCATCCTGACTCCTATGGACAATTATCAGGTTTCGCTGAGTTACGCTTACATCGATGCCTACGTCGTTTCCAATGCTGATGATCCGGCGCAGGAAGGTAATCAAGTCGGCGAGGCGCCCATGCACAGCTTTGCGTTGTGGCACAAATACACCTTTTCGGACGGCCCGCTCACCGGCTTCTTCCTCGGCATGGGGCTCAACGCGCGTTCCGACTCTTCCGTGGGCTCCGAAGCGGCGAATCAGACCTTCCGTTATCCCAGCTACACCGCGGTGGATCTGGTGCTCGGTTACAAGAGCTCAGGCGAAAAGCCGTGGGAAATTACCGCGCGATTGAATAACGCGACTGACGAGTTCTACTTCTCCCGCAACAAGTTCTACGCCAACGGTCGCAACCTTCAGGTCACCGCTAAGTTCCGGTTCTAAACCACGCTCCGGTTTGAGCTCCCACCTCGTATTCAGCCTCGTCGCGGCTTGATTTCACGTCTCTGCCGTATGAGCGACGACTCTCTGCCAACGATCACCACTGTGCCTGACTCAATTGTGCCTCGCCCTCGTTTACTGCAACGGGGCGAGGGGCGGTTCGGGCCGGGCGAACGTCTGCGGATCTTTGCGCCGGTTGAAGCGGAAGCTCCGCTCGCAAGATTGCTGGCGGGTTTAGCCAAACGGAAGATTGCAGCTGAGAAGGTGCCTCGTCTCGACTACGGGGCGGACCTCGTTTTCGAGCAGGAAACCGATGCGTTGGCCGAACCGTCGGAAGCTTATCGGTTGTCAGTGACGGAAACCGGCGTGCGGATTAGGGCGAAGACCGCAGCCGGGTGGGGGCACGGGGTGCAGACTTTTCTCGATTTGAGCGACCGCAGTGCGGGGGATTGGCCGGTCGTTTCGGTCGTGGACGGTCCTTGTTTCGCGTGGCGCGGCATGTTGTTGGACTGCTGCCGCCACTTCGTTTCGCTGGCGGGTATTCGCCGCATTTTGGACGGCATGGCGGCCTGCAAACTCAATCGATTGCACTGGCATCTGACCGACGATCAAGCGTGGCGTATCGAAATCAAACGTTACCCCCGCCTCACCGAAGTAGGCGCGAGTCGGAGCGATGAAGGTGGCGGTAGGCCGCAGTTTTACACCCAAGAGGAAATTCGTGATCTCGTCGCTTATGCGCGCAATCTGGGCATCGACATCGTCCCGGAAATTGAGATGCCTGGGCACGCGACCTCCGCGTTGGCCGCGTATCCGGAACTTGGTTGCCACCGCGATCCGGTCTCCGTGGAAGCGGCCTGGGGGATCTTTCCCCAAAATTACAATGCCGGGGATGATCGAGTGTTCGACTTCTTGGAAAATGTCCTACGGGAAGTGATCGAACTTTTCCCGTTTCCCTACGTGCATCTCGGGGCGGATGAGTGTCAGAAAGCGCAGTGGCAGGACTGCCCGGATTGTCAGCGCCGGATGGCCGAGGAAGGTCTCGCCGACGAAGATGCCCTGCAGTCCTATTTCGTGAATCGGATCGCGAAGTTTTTGCGGCAACACGGCCGCACCGCGATAGGGTGGGATGAAATTCTCGAAGGGGAGCCGTTGCCGGGCATGCTGGTGCAGGCATGGCGCGACGAGCGCATTATCAAGCTTGCCGCATCCCGGGGGTTTGGGGTCATCGCCTCACCGCGGCGTTTTTGCTACCTGGATATGGCGATCAGCCAGTTGGATTTGCGTGACATTCGCGGATTTGATCCGACGGCAGGATTGGATGTGGAATCGGCCAAAATGATTTTGGGTGCGGAAGCCAACATGTGGACGGAATACGTCCACGAGTCGGAGTTGGAGCACATGATTTTTCCCCGGCTCTGGGGGTTAAGCGAAGCCCTCTGGTGTGGAGCCGAGAACCCTTCGCCCTTTGACGAGTTCAAAGCCCGCGTGGATCGACTGACCGAGCGGGCCCGGGCCGACGGGCTCGTCCCAGGTCCGGCGTTGCGCGATGAAATTCCCGCCGAGCAGATGAAAGGTCGAACCGATCTGAATGTGCCGGCGAAAGGGGTGGATAAACTTGCTTGATCCGGGCCGGGCGATGCGTCGGCCTCTACTATCAACGTCTTGAATGATTTGGACGATAGAAAGGTAGGGACGGACCGCTGGGCCGTCCGCATCTGCCTCACCGCCCAATCCATTGATCGGCTGCCCTCATTTTGTCCCAAACCCACTGACCCATCCAACGGACTCATCAGCCCGCGGCGCGCCCAGCGGTCACGCCCTACCTCCACGGCACCGCACCAACTGGTAGGGACGGACCGTTGGGCCGTCCGCATCTGCCTCAACGCGAATCCTGCAACTCTCCGCCATCCTTGCACGCCCACTGGTTTCATCGACCATCAGCCTGCGGCGCGCCCAGCGTGTCCTCCAAAGCCTTGGCGACGGAGGGCGGTCACGCCCTACCTCAGACCACATTGCGTTACAGTCTATTTCTCAAAAGATGTCGGTATAAGCCAGACCCAAGCATTTGGAAAACCACGTCTTTGAACGGAGTGAATGGCCTGACAACACACGAATGACACGAAAATTGCATGATTTTTATTGGGTTGGTGGGCGACTTGAGACTTCTCCAATGGGTGTTCGAATTCCTCTCTAGGTCGAATGGATTAACCAACGGCTTTCGTGTGTTTTGTGTGTTTCGTGATCAAATATGTCTTTATGGTTAAAACGAAGATCATGACCCGCGACTCCGCCAAACGAATCGGACTCGCGAGTGTTCTGGCGTTGGCGCTGACCGTGCTCGGGGCGGGCGGCGACGAACCTTCGTGGTTGTTGAGCAATGGGCACATTCAGATGCGAATTGAAGCGCAGGGAGCGATCATCTCCGACCTGCGACAAGTTGAAGACGCAGAGAGTTGGTTGGCCCCCAAGGAAGCCGAAGAGTCGGTGGAGCCTTTTGCCCATTTTCTATGTTTTGATCGTTGGGGGCCGGTGACGGCCGCGGAGGAGGCGGCGGGGCAGAGCTTTCATGGCGAAGCGGCCCGGATCCCGTGGGCGCTATCGGCCCCGTCGTCGTCGCAAACACTCGAGCTGCGGACCGTGCTACCGCGAGCCGGCTTCGCCGCGGAACGAACCATAAACCTTTTTCCGGATCGCGGCAGTTTTGAAATCCGGACGCGGGTGCGGAACCCGATGGAGATCTCTCGTCCCTTCAATTTGGTGGAGCACATCACGCTGGCGGACCGGTGGAATGATCCGTCCGTTCGCCTAGTCACCAACGGGCATCAGGGATTGTTACACGAGAAAGGGCAGTGGATGAGGGATGCCGAAGTCGCGTGGCCTTACGTCACCGAGGGAGGTGTCCGCTGGGATCTGCGCGATCCCCCGCCTCGGCGCGGTCGCTTCATTGTCTCACTGCGCTTTCCTCCCGAGGCGGAATGGGCCTGGGTCTGCCTGCAGGATCCACGCAGTGGGATGCTATTGAGTTATGTGTGGCGAACCGAGCAGATGCCGTGGTTCAACTTGTTTTGGTTTTCGAATGGAGAGCGAACCGTGCGGCGCGCCATCGAACCGGGCACGTCCGGTTTGCATCGACCGATGTCGGAATTGTTGCAGACCCCGATCGTGCGGGACCGACCGGTGGTCCACTGGCTGGCCGCCGGAGCTCAGCGGGATTTTGCGGTTCGGGGTGGGATGGCACAGCCGAGGAATGGATTCGGGCTGCTCACGGCACTTCGGCACGAGGACGGCGGGTGGATCGCGATCGATGACCGTGGCCAAACCCAGCTT
>CAXBOL010000266.1:0-6650 GCA_963977295.1 uncultured Opitutaceae bacterium | reverse complement strand
CTGTGCGTTCGGTCTGCTGTGGATCATTGCCTTTCAAACGATGACTCGAACTTCGCCATCCCCCGACTTAAAGGCTCCAGCCCTGGCTCAGTGGCTGCCATCGAATCCGACGGGGTGGCAAGTCGCGCCCGAGCAGGATCTTTATCGTTTCTCGGATATTTTGGAGACCCGTGATCTCGTTCAGCGCACCTACGGGCGCTTGGACGAAAACGGAAAGCCCATCAATATAACCGTCTACCTTGCCTATTGGAAACCTGGGCAAAGTTCCGTAAGCTTGGTCGCGTCCCATACGCCAGACGCCTGCTGGCCCGGAGCGGGTTGGGTCGCCCAGCCGACCGCTTATCGAACGGTGCAACTGCCGGTCGGCACTCGCACGACTGAACCTGCCGAATACCGCGTCTTTTCATTCAACGAGTCACCACGGCACGTCTGGTTCTGGCATAGTTACAATCGGCGAATTATTGAAGAGCTCAACCCCCGCCGACCACTCGAGCTGATTACTTCGGTGCTGCGTTACGGCGTGAGAAGCGAGGGAGATCAACTGTTCGTGCGAATCTCTTCGAATCGCGAATGGAATGAAATTCGCGATGACCCGCTCATCCCCCAAATATTTTCAAAGCTTCAACCTTACGGCATTTGACCATGTTGTTTAAGATCACTCGCAGCGAACGGAAAGCCCTCACGACCCTGGGTATTCTCATCGTGCTGGGTGTCATCGGTCTTTGGATTCTCTAACCCCCGCCGATGTCGAAGAAACGATCCAGCAGACTCCCCTCCTCCTCAAATCCTCGCGGCGGTGCTTCACCGGCAGGATTCTCGGCAGTGGGTCTATTCATGTCGATTTCGGCTGCGGTCGCGGTGATCGCCTTGGCTTCAGGGTATTTCGTGCAACTCACCAGTCGACTTTCGTTGGCCGAATCCCAAGTCCGCCTATTGCAAGTCAATCAAGACCTTCTCACTCAAGAACTCGAAATCGAACGCCACCTGAGTTCGACGGCCGGTAGCGATGTTTCGCAACTTGCGGGTCTCCATGTGGTTCCTTTGCACCCCACTCCATCGCCTTGGATCCTCGATTCACGTTTCGACATAATCTGGAATGAAGGCGCCGGTGTCGGAATCCTCTCCATTCACGGTAAGCTAGGCGATGCGTTGGATCACGACCTCCAACTCCGAATCAAAGTGCTTGGCGAGGATATGTCACTGGAAACAATTCCAATTCCGACTCAAAAGATCCCCGATTTAAACTCCAAACGCTGGTTTGAACTCCTTCAGACCGACGACACCCACGTCACTGGTTTTGAGCTCGTGATGTTCCTCGGCGACGATTCTCCGGATTCGGTTATTTTTAGCGGCGATCTGCATCGCTAAGCCCCCATTCCGGCCTTGCCACCAGTAAATCGTCCGAAAAGCTAACCCTCCCATGGTAATTAAACCTCGTGTTCGCGGTTTCGTCTGCGTCACCGCTCATCCTCAAGGCTGTGCGGCGCATGTCCAACAACAGATCGACTACGTGAAGTCGAAGAATCCGATTAAGGACGGACCTAAGAAAGTCTTGGTCATCGGCTCCTCGACGGGCTTCGGTTTGGCTTCTCGAGTCACCGCCGCCTTTGGTTCCGGTGCTTCGACTGTCGGCGTCTTTTTCGAACGCCCGTCGGAGGACGGACGCCTTGCCACCGCCGGGTGGTATAACACCATCGCCTTCACCGAGAAAGCCCGTGCCGCCGGACTCTATGCCCGCAATTTCAACGGCGACGCGTTTTCGGATCAGGTGAAGGCCGATGTCATCCAAGCACTCAAAGATGACGTGGGCCCCGTCGATTTGATCGTCTACTCGTTAGCCTCCCCTCGACGGACGCATCCCGATACGGGAGTGGTGCACAAATCAGTGCTCAAACCGGTCGGGGAATCCTACACCAATAAGACGGTCGATACCGACCGCGGCATCGTCAGCGAGATCACCATCGAGCCCGCCAATGAGACAGAAATCGCGGACACCACTGCGGTCATGGGCGGCGACGACTGGGAACGTTGGATCAAATTGCTCGACGACAACGGCCTGATCGCTCCCGGCGCGACCTCCGTGGCCTATTCTTACATTGGTCCCGAGGTGACTTGGTCCATTTATAAAAATGGCACCATCGGCCTGGCGAAAAACGATCTTGAAGCCGCCAGCAAACGCATTGACGCGATCCTCAAGACGAACGGCTACGGCCGGGCAATGATTTCGGTCAACAAAGCATTGGTGTCGCAGGCCAGTTCCGCGATCCCGGTGGTTCCGCTGTATATCTCAATCCTCTACAAGATCATGAAAGCCAAGGGCTCGCATGAAGGGTGTATTGAGCAAATGCAGCGACTGTTCGCCACCCAACTCTACAGCGGTAACGCCGTGGAATTCGACGAGGCCGGGCGCGTGCGCGTCGACGACTGGGAAATGCAACCGGACGTGCAAGCTGCGGTCGCCGAGATTTGGCCCCAAGTCACGACCGAAAATCTCGCCGACTTGACCGACATCGAAGGCTATCGCACCGAATTCCTCAAGATGTTCGGGTTCGGGTTGGAAGGCATCGACTATGAGGCCGATTGCGAGGCCCACGTGCCGATGATCTAGTTCCTGCGGTCCCTCGTTTAACTGCTTAAAAAAAAGCCCGCCTTTCTGGCGGGCTTTTTGCTTTCTGAGTTCAATCTTTCACTTCCACCACCACTTGAATCTCAACCGTAGAATTTTTGGGCAACCCTGCGACCGCCACCGCCGCCCGCGCGTGTCGGCCTGCATCCCCCAGGACCGCGATGAACAGATCGCTGGCTCCGTTGATCACCCCGGGACTGTTGTCAAACCCACTCACTGCGTTCACGTAACCACCGACGAAAACCAACTTCTCGATTTTATCCAACGATCCCAACGCCGCCTTGATGTTAGCCAACGTATTCAACGCACAAATCTTCGCCGACTCATATCCGGTTTCTACCGTCTGTTCCGCGCCGACCTGCCCCACATGAGTCATCGCCCCGTTAAACGTGGAAATCGTGCCGGCACAGTAGAGGAGATTCCCGGTCCGAACCGATGGCAGGTAGTTACCACCAGCGGTGGGTGCAGCAGGTAAAGTGAGGCCGAGTTCGGCCAATTTTTCTTCTGGATTCATGATCCCCAACAGGACTCAACCATCGATTCAAGCCAAGCCGATTCGTGCCTCGTCCACCATTGCCCATTCCATTCTCAGTCCGATAATCTTACCGTATGGATATTGATGCTTGGCAGAAACTGGCTCGGTCCGATCCTGCGGCCGCTCAACGCGAATTCCAGCGTCGATGCGAACGGCTTTCCCCGTCGCAGCAACGTGCCGTGTGGGCATTCATCGACCAGGATCCATTCGGCAAGGGTGATCGATTACATGACGCGCCGCTGACTGGCGTGCCCTTTGCCATCAAAGATCTTTTCTACTTCGCCGGCGCTCCGACCAGAGCAGGCAGTTCATTCCTCAGCCGCACCAGTCGCCAAGAATGCAACTTGATCGTCAGCCTCAGGCAACTTGGAGCCGTGCCGGTGGGCACCACGCATTTGCACGAGTTCGCCTACGGATTGACCGGAGGCAACCCTCACTACGGTAACGTTCAACATCCCCATCACCTGAGTCTGACTTCGGGAGGATCCAGCAGTGGATCAGCCGCCGTGGTCGCTGCTGACATCGTGCCATTCGCACTGGGCACCGACACCGGCGGTTCTTTGCGTGTTCCCGCCGCTTATTGCGGGATCTTCAGTTGGCGCGATACTCCCCATCATCCGTGGATCCAGGATGCGTTTCCGCTCGCGCCCAGTTTCGATACCGCCGGCTGGCTCACAAAGTCGCCTCAAGACTTACGACGCCTCCACCACCTGCTGATCAATGCCTCCGTTTTTTCAACCGGAACGCCTCACGGTGCCTATCTTTCGGCTCAAAGCTTAGACGTCGAGCTCCCGGGAAACTTTGAAGCCGTCTTGGCCGAGACGACCAACCGCATCGCTCCCACCATCGCCCCTGCTCCTAGCACCTTTGCCGCCGTCCTGAAGGACTCCGCTCAGCCCTACAGCGTGTTACAGAGCACGGAAGCCTTTGCGGTGCACCAACATCATCTGGATCGGAGAAAGGCGGAGTTTGGCGAAGCGGTTTGGCAGCGTATTGATCGAGGTCGGCGTTGGCGTGCGGACGAACTCACTCGCGCTAAGGTGCATCACCTCAAAGTAAAAGCTGCCTTCAACGTGTTCTTCCGCGACTTCGACTATCTGGTAATGCCCGTCGCCCCGACTCCCGCCCTGGCCCACGACGATAGCAACCAAGCCAATCGCGACGCCCTGTTGGCGCTCACTACGCCGGGGAGCTTGGCCGGGCTTCCGATCGTAACAGTGCCGGTGCCTCTGGGCGACGGACTCAGCCTTGGACTGCAGTATATTTTCCCCGATCGCCAATGTCCGGCGATCGATTGGTTGCTGCGGCGGTGTGAAACCAGCCTTCCTTCAAACTCATGATAAGAGCCGAAACTGAACTCCATTGGATACTCGTCACGCATCCGCACCACGCCCACCTCGCCGGCCAATTTGCCGACGCCTGGGGCAATGATCAATTCGTCCACCCCGCCTCGTATGATGATATTAGATACGCAGTCTATCATCATGATGACGGGTGGCTCAAACGGGATGCCGCCCCGTCGCTCACCGCATCGGGTAAACCCGAAGCCTTTACCAGTGCCCTGGTGGGAGCCTACTCGGCGTTCGAGGAAATTGATTTGCCGGCTTATCTCGAAATTCGGCGCCAAGCCACCGCCGAAGTCGCGGCGGTCAATCCGGTCGCGGCCGTCGTCGTATCGATGCACACCGTCAACCTTCTGACCGAACAGGCGGATTTGGAATCCATTCGTGCGGAGCATCGTGATGCCCACGCGGAGTTCATCCGGAGTCAGCAGACTTGGCAGCACCAAACCATGCTGAAACATGGCATCGAACCGGCCACGATGCAGCGTGGCTTCGAGTTTCTCCAATGTTGCGATAATCTATCGCCCATCACCTGCTCCGGCTACAATCAACCTCGCGTATTACGCCACCGTCAGCCCGATGTTCACGGGGAGTTACATGAAATCGTGTGCACTCCCGTTTCAGAGTCCATTTGGCAACTCTCCCCGTGGCCTTTTGCCGAACCGCGCGTGTCGTTCACCCTCCCGCGGCGAAGTTTACCCAAGTCTGCCGTGAAAGACACCGCGTCGTTTCAGGAGGTTTTCCAAGCCACTGAACCGGATCTCATTTCGCTGACCTTGGTCGCGGGCTAATTAGCCCATATCGAGTCTCACCTGTCTCAGCTACGTCAATCCACCGCGGGTTCCCTTAGCCTCAAAATCCTGCGTTGCGGGGCCATTGCATAACCGCAAACCTGTGGCCTCGCTGGCACTCTGACTGCTCACCATTTCGCTCATGCTCAATCGTTTGTTTAAGCTCTCCGATCACGGCAGCACGGTTCCTCGCGAACTGCAGGCCGGATTCACCACGTTTGCGGCCATGGCCTACATCCTGGCGGTCAATCCCATGATTCTATCCGACACGGGCATGGATCAAGCCGCCTTGGTGACGGTTACCGCACTAACAGCTGCCGTGAGCACCGGTCTCATGGCGGCCCTCACCAACTTCCCGCTCGCACTCGCTCCCGGTATGGGCATCAACGCCTTCTTTACCTATTCGATCTGCCTCGGCGCCGGAGTCCGCTGGCAGGATGCACTGGGCATGGTCTTCGTCAACGGTCTCATTTTCTTGTTACTTTCAGTCACCGGAATTCGGGAGAAAATCGTCCGTTCGATTCCCTACTCTCTTAAAATCGCCATCACCTGTGGCATCGGATTGTTCATCGCGTTTATCGGCCTGAAAAACGGTGGCGTGATTGTCGATAATCCCGCCACCTTCGTCGGACATGGCGACTTTTCCTCCGGCCCCGTGGCCCTCTGTTTGGCCGGAATTGGCCTCACCGTTGTTTTGGTTGCGAGAAAAATTCCGGGAGCCATTATTCTTGGTATCGCCATCACCACCGTCGTCGGAATTTTTGTGCCGAACGGCTCTGGCGGCACGGTCACCGCGCTTCCCTCCAGCCTATTCTCCACGCCTGCGTCACCCGCGCCGGTTCTATTGAAGCTCGAATTTGGCTTTCTCCAAAATTGGAGCGCCTTTCAAACCGCCGTGCCGCTGGTCTTGACCCTTTTGCTCGTCGATATGTTCGACAACATCGGCACGCTGATCGGCGTTACCAAACGAGCAGGACTACTGGATGCCCAGGGTAATCTGCCCAAGGCCGGTCGTGCTCTAATAGCCGATTCCCTTGCCGCCATTCTGAGCTCGCTCTTCGGGACGTCTACGGTGGTGAGTTACATCGAATCCGCTTCGGGGGTGGAAGCCGGGGGGCGCACCGGCCTGACGGCCGTCACCACCGCCGTGCTGATGCTGCTGGCCCTGTTCTTGACGCCGTTGATTCTAGCCGTTCCCGCTGCCGCCACGGCCCCGGCCCTCGTCGTGGTCGGGATTTTCATGTTACAATCGGTGACGGAAATTAAGATGGATCAGTTCAATATCGCAGCCCCCGCAATGCTCACGATTCTCTGTATTCCCCTGACCTTCAGCATCGCAGAAGGGATCGGGATCG
>CAXBOL010000265.1:0-6656 GCA_963977295.1 uncultured Opitutaceae bacterium | reverse complement strand
GGTAGCCGAAATCGGCCCGAGCACGACATCCGTGACTTGAACGGCGACGGGCTCGGCCTCTTGAAGCTTGCGTTTCCCTTGAGCGCCCGGGCCACCGGCCGGGGGTTGGGCGGCGGCGGGTTTGGCGTCCGCATCTTCGGTCGAGGTCGATTTACTGCAGCCGCCGACGGCGAGCGCGGTAGCGATACCGAGAATGGGAAGAGCACGGGTGAGTCCGCGGCGGACGGAAGGAAAAGGGTAAGTCACAGGGAGGTTTAAGATGGGAGAATGGGAAGGGCCGGAAAAGGTGAAGGGGAGAATCACTCCCAAAACGAACTGAAGTTACGCATGATTAACAGAAACTCGAACGGAAGAAACAGTCTGGTGAGTCGCCGAGTGGCGGCGCCGGATGAATACACGGGCGAGGCCTAGCAGACGCTTCCAGCCGGGGAAAGTAACGGAAAAATCGAAAAATTTAGCGAAAGAGGCGGATCAGGAGAGAGCGGGAGGCGGACCACTTACCGGTTGCAAAAAAAAACGAGTGACAGAAGTCGCCGGGCGGCTTGCGTCAATCGTCATGGGCACCAAGGCAGCAGATCCGAAATCATTCGTGGCAGGGGTGCGGTTGGGAGGGACGGTTGAGTCTGGGATGGTTAAGACGCTGTCGGGATTCAAAAAAGGACGTCACGCGGTGCCTGATGCGGTCAATGCGGCCACCGAGGCATTCCTAGGGCGTCTTTCAGCGGGCTCGAGGAGAGTTGGGTTACAAGCGGAAGCAGTTATCATTGGAAATTTCGGGAGGCACTGCGGTGCTCACGACGTCTGATTTTACCTTTGAGATTCACTATGCCCTCGATGTGCGGGATGCCGCGACATTCGTGAAATCCAAGACGCTCCATGAATTGAAGATTGGACGGTTGGGCGAAGAGAAATTTGAGTCCTTGTTCGCCGGACAGTTTGACGAAATCGTGTTCGAGTTGACCAAAGGGGCGCGGGTGGAGGCCGTGATTGATGCGGTGGAGGATTTGGACGGCGTGGGGGGGCTGCGGGTGGAATACCCTTCGGACTACAGTTTCTGCACCCTCAAGGTTGAAGGCGTGGAAGCGGAAGTGGTTTGCGACGGCACCTCGTTGTTGATGCGGTTTCCGCGGGCGGGAGGCCCCAAGGAGTTAGTGGACGCGTTCGGGGCGGTGAGGCACGTTTTTTCACTCAGTAAAAAAACTGCGCTAACCGGATTGTTGGGGTAGTGGCTAAAAGGGGCGAAAGCGGTTGCCTCAACAAGGTGCAAGTCTCTTCTGATAGGGAACTTGTCATGAAATGCGTGATTGCAAATTTCGTCAACTGGGTCTCCAATCCGGCACCATGAAAAGGACGTCGAATCAACGGGGTTTCACCTTGGTGGAAATCATGATCGTCGTGACCATCATCGGAATCTTGGTGACGTTGGCGTTGCCAGCGTTTGAGCGGATTCAACTAAGAACGCGAGGCACGGCGTTTTTGAACGATGGCCGTGTTTTTTCCGAAGCCTTCATCCGTTATGCGCAGGAAAATGGGGAGTTTCCTCGCAATCAAAGAGGTCGAGAAAACTTTCCGCCTGCGATGGAAGGTTACATCAAGGAGGAGGTTTGGACGCGCACAACCCCATTGGGGGGGAATTACTCTTGGGACGATTATCGAGGCTCCGCGCGGTCGGGTCACCAAGGATCCATCATGGTGCTGCGAAGTAATATGACCATGCGTGAAATGCGCCTTTTGGATACTTGGTTGGACGATGGAAATATTCAATCAGGCACGATCCAAGTGCGATCAGCAGGTGCGACGATCTACTACGTAATCGAAGAACTCTGAATCCGATGACTGCGGCCAAAATTACCTATTCGACGCGGAATTTGAGCGAAGATTGCGACATGATCGTGCCCGGGACCAATTCGCCCGAACGGACGATCGAGTCGGCAGGGTTGTTGGAAAAACTGCAGAGATTCAGCGAAATTCCAGCGGTCAACTTTGTCGATGAGAGCGCGAGCATGAGCCTAAAGGGCAAGGGGGTGGAGTTTGTGGTAACTAATGAAGGGGGCCAGCTGTATATGGTGGAGGCGCCGACGGCGACAAATTCGCCAGTGCTGCGGTCACCGGCGGAAATTGTTCAGTTTCTCGATGACGAGTTCTCCCCACCTGTGGTCCCGACTACCATGGATGACGTGGTCATTCGGCCGCCTTCGATGCGCGACAAGTTGGGGTCACCCAAACTGCTGTTTGGATTGGTCGCGGTGTGGGCTGTGATCTTCTATTTTGTGACTAGAGCAGAAGGTCCCGAAGGCGTCAGTATGATCAAGGATGGGGCGCGGGCTGCTGACTATGCGGCGCAGTTTCAGGGCCGTTATGGCGCGTTAAGTCCCGCAGGCTCGACGGTGGTGGTGTTCGAAGATGGACGTGTTAAAGTTTATCTTACGACTGAAGCGGGCGTTGAAGATGCCCCCATAATGGATCAAAGCGCCTCTTTTGGAGAACGGAATGGGAAGGTGGTTTTGGTCGTGGAAAACGGAGCAGTCTTGGATCGTGATTTGTCGGGATCATTGGTCTTCGACGAGGAGGTTTATCCTCGGATCCCTTGAGTCCGGGCCCGGGAGGGGGTCGTTGAAGTTGAGTTTGACGATCCTAGGAACTGGTGACGGGTTGCGTTGGACAGACCGATCCCGGGCAAGGTTAGGTTTCGGGATGATTACTTGTGGTCCCTCGTGCTCAGAATCTTGGTTAATTCGTTGGTCTCGGGTATTTTTGATTCCATTGCTCACGAGCTCGCTGGTGGCGGTGTCGGAGTCTTTCCCGATCAGTCGGGAGAATCTATACGTGCGTGACCCGTATGTGTGGGTCGATCGGGAATCGCAGACCTACTATTTGTATGCCGCCCGAGAGTATCCGGACGGAAAAGGTGGAATGCGGGTCGGCGTTGGAGTGCATACCTCGAAAGACTTGGAGTCGTGGTCGTCGGGTTACCCGGTATTCACGGTCAT
The DNA here is from genome assembly GCA_963977295.1 of uncultured Opitutaceae bacterium. Lineage (GTDB taxonomy): Bacteria > Verrucomicrobiota > Verrucomicrobiia > Opitutales > Opitutaceae > Actomonas. The sequence continues at coordinate 3,666 of CAXBOL010000265.1, read as the reverse complement.
CGAAGGTGCGTGGGCTGAGGCGGATGTTTGGGCACCGGAGATGCATCAAATCAACGACAAATACTACTTGTTCGTGACTCTGACCTCCGACGACCTGTTGGGGCCACCACGAGACGGAAGGAAACAGCCCAAGCGAGGAACGCAGATCATGGTCGCAGATTCACCGATTGGGCCCTTTGTGCCGTTTGTGGATCGTCCCCATACGAATCTCGGTTGGATGACGTTGGATGGCACCCCCTGGCAGGAGGATGGGCAATGGTGGTTGGTCTATTGCCACGAATGGGCCCAGATCGTGGACGGCACGATGGATCTCATACGTTTAAAAGATGACCTTTCGGCGACCGTCGGCAGAAATACGGTGCTGTTCAAGGCATCCGACGCTCCTTGGGTGGTGAGTTTGGCGGAGTTTTCGCAGGGAAAGCATGCCCATGGCTTCATCACCGATGGCCCCTGGATGCACTTCACCCAAAGCGGACGGTTGGCCATGATTTGGTCGAGTTTTACGACGACGGGCTATGCCGTAGGCCTGGCGTATTCGGAGAGCGGATCAATTAGAGGACCGTGGGTGCAGGATCCGCAACCGCTGCTAAATGCGAATGGCGGTCATGGCATGATCTTTCGCGATCTGGATGGAGCACTGCGACTGGCCCTGCATTACCCGAACACTCACCAGACGGCTCGGGGGTATTATTTGCGGATCGATGATACCGGTGATTCGCTGAAGTTGGTGGAACCGTTTCTACCCACAGCCCGATCAGACTAACCTAGTTTTTACGCTAAACGGCCTCGGCGGATTAGCGATAGAGCTGGAACGGAAATGGTGGTCGGGATTATCCCGAAAAGCGCAGTTGGTCACAAAGAGCACAGAGGGAATCCAGAGCTGCACAGAGACTCACGGAGTCTTTTGAGGAGCGTCGACATCATGAATACGCCAACCCTGGAGATTGATTCCATAAACCGCATTCGGTGAACGCTGGTCCTACTCCGACTGCGGAACTCAGGATTTTTTCCGACTCGGGAAATCGTTGATCGAGGGAAAAAGAAAAGGCGACTCCGGGAGGAATCGCCTTGCCGATGGGAAAGAAGACTGAGGATCAGCCCAACATATCCGCGACCATTTCGCGTTCGCCGACGAGTTCGGCGTTGGTGGCGGCGAGCTTCTCCTGCGAGAAGGCGTCGGACAGATCGTGGTCGGTGATGATTTCGTAGGATCCTGGTGTCGTGGTGCGCACCGGCATGCCGGCCCAAACGTTGGGATCGAATCCGTAGTTTCCCTCGCTCTTGACGGCGACGGAGTGGATTTTGCCCGGAATCATGAGGTCGTGCACGTGATCGACCAAGGCATTGGCGGCCGATGCAGCGGAAGAGAGACCGCGGGCCGCGATGATAGCCGCACCCCGTTTACCGACGGTGGAGCAGAAGTCGCCCTCCAGATACGCCTGATCATTGATGACTTCGGTGGCTGATTTGCCGGCAATGGTGGCGTGTTTGAAGGCGGGATACATCGACGGGCTGTGGTTGCCGTAGATGAAGATGTTTTCGACGGTGGTGAGGTCGACGCCGGCCTTTTTGGCGAGTTGGGCTTGGGCGCGATTTTGATCGAGACGGACCATGGCGGTGAAACGATCGGGGGTGAGACGCTTGGCCTTGGAGGCGGCGATCATACAGTTGGTATTGGCGGGATTTCCCACCACGGCCACGCGCGCGTCTTCCGCCGCGACGCGGTCGATGACTTCGCCTTGGGCGGTGAAGATCACGCCGTTACCTTTGAGCAGATCGGCGCGTTCCATACCGGGACCGCGAGGTTTGGCGCCGACGAGCAGGGACCAATTGGCATCTTTGAAGCCGGTTTCCGCGGTGTCGGTGAGAACCATGCCCTTGAGCAGAGGGAACGCGCAGTCGTCGAGTTCCATCGCGACGCCTTCGAGGGCCTGCATGGCTTTGGGCACCGGAATTTCGATCAACTGCAGGATCACCGGTTGGTCGGGGCCAAACATGGCGCCGGAAGCGATACGGAATAGGAGGGAGTAGCCGATTTGTCCGGCGGCTCCCGTGACTGCGACACGGATAGGAGCTTTCATATCAAGTAGGTAAAAGTTAGCGATCAGAAGGTATTTTCGAAACGCATGAATTGCGAATAATTACGCAGACTATGTGAAACGTGGAGCCAGGGCTAGGTGGGTTTCCCGGACGAGTTTTTCGGTCGTGGCCCAATCGATGCAACCGTCGGTGATGGACACGCCGTATTTCAGATCAGCGCGAGGCTGGGGGAAAGTTTGATTACCTGCCTCGAGGTTGCTCTCGACCATGGCGCCAATGATGGAGTTGTTGCCGGCCGCGATTTGGCCCACCACTTCGCGCATTACCTGGGGCTGGTGGGCGGGGTTTTTGTCGGAATTGGCGTGGGAACAGTCGACTAAGATGGATCGAAGGAGTCCGGCCTTCTGAAGCGTTTGTGAGGCTTCAGCGATATGTGGGGCGGCATAGTTGGGCCCATTGGTGCCGCCTCGGAGCACGATGTGGCAATTGGGGTTGCCTCGCGTCACGATGGCGGCGGCGCGACCGGCCTCGTTGACGCCCATGAACGTTTGCGGCTGCGCGGCGGCGCGAATAGCATTCACGGCCGCGCCCAGGGTGCCATCGGTGCCATTCTTGAAACCCAGAGGCATGGAAAGTCCTGAGGCCATTTGTCGGTGGGTCTGAGACTCAGTGGTGCGAGCGCCTACCGCGGACCAGCAAATGAGGTCGGCGATGTATTGAGGCGTGATGGGGTCCAGCAGCTCGGTGGCGGTGGGAAGACCCAAGTCGAGCACTTCACGCAGGAAGGTTCGAGCGTAACGCAGGCCGGTGACGATGTCATTGGAGGCATCGAGATGCGGGTCCATGATGAGTCCCTTCCAGCCGACAGTGGTGCGGGGTTTCTCAAAATACACCCGCATCACGATCATGATTCGATCGGAGACTTCCTGAGAAAGTTTGGCCAAGCGACGGGCGTAGTCGCGTCCTGCGTCCAAGTCGTGAATCGAGCATGGGCCGACGATCAAGAGCAGCCGACGGTCTTCGGTGAAGATTACCCGGTGAATATCCTGTCGAGCGGAGGCGACGAAATCGGCCTGTTGGGGCGAGGGAGGGAGTTCGTTCACCAAAGCTGCCGGTGATGGCAGTTCACGCGTCTCGAGAACATTGATATCGGAAGTGCGTTGCATGAACTTGCTAAATTGGAGGAGCGCTCGTGGGGGGAGCAAGTCTAGGCGCACACTGGCGGCGCGGATTGAGCCTTTTTGGGGGTTGAGGTCCGGGGGCGGTTGAGGCGAGATGTGACTCGTGATACCCGGACAAAAAGTTGGCCGGTCACCTACCCCTAAGTGACCGGCCATTTGCTTTCTTAGTTACCCCAAAACTCCCGCTAAGCGGGAGAAGATGTAAATCTGATGTTGCGAATGAAGCGGTAATTGAGACGTTCGTCAACACAAAGTTCTCAAAAACTTTCACAAAATTATTTAAGTAATTAAAATGCAAAAAGATAAAAAAGGTAACCGATTTGCAGAAAGAGTGGGTTGGCGGTCGAATTATCCCCTCAGTGTGTTGCGGGTGACCGGGGAAGACGCGACCGAGTTTCTGCAAGGACAGTTTTCACAGGACATCCGCAGGGTCGGCGTCAGAGGG
>CAXBOL010000264.1:0-6663 GCA_963977295.1 uncultured Opitutaceae bacterium | reverse complement strand
AAAGATCCGATCAAAGGGTTTCCCGGCGTGAAGTCAGCGTTGGAAGCTCGAAAATGGTCTGAGATTCAAGTGGTGCTAATCGGCGGAAATTCGTCGTGGGCGAAATCGCAACTTCCGCTGGATCTGGATGTGTTGGACGCGGGATATTTGTCAGATAGACTCCGTTTGGCGGCATTTTATGATGCGAGTGATATTTTCCTCTACGCGTCGGATGGGGAGAACTTACCGTGCGCGGTGCTTGAAGCGATGAGTGCGGAGTGTTGTGTCGTCGCCACCCCGGTGGATGGAGTTTCGGAATTGATCGAAACAGGATTTTCCGGGCTCTTGGCGGCGAAGGTTTCAGGCGAAGCACTTGCTGCGTCGTTGGCTGATGCGTTGACACTGGGCTTCGGGCAACGCCGCGCGATAGGGCGAGCTGCTCGCGCGCGGGTTGAAGCCGATTTTTCGGAACAGACGATGGTGGAATCTTACCTCAACCTCTACGAGCAAATGGCTGTAATCAAATCTTAGGATGCAAGACGAAAGAAGAATGGTCATTTCCGGTTACGTGCCTTTCTTTAACAACGCTTCCACGGTCGAGCAGTCGATTAAATCACTACTTGATCAGGAACCGAAGATTGAGGAAGTTGTAGCCGTGGATGACGGCTCCAGCGACAATGGGGCGATGCGGCTGAACCGGCGCGGCGTGCGGGTGGTGCGCTTGTCTGAGAATCAGGGACGGGGGGCGGCTCGTGCCCGGGGAATAGCTGAAACTCGGGGAGAGTTTGTCATATCGGTCGACGCAACCAAAATGCTTCGCCGCAATTTTCTCCAAGTTGCACTTCAACACATGCAGGACGAAAAGGTGGCGGCGGTGTGCGGTCGCAACTGGCAGCCTGAATCCGAGAATTCTGTAACCAGATGGAGAGGGCGTCATCTCTTCAAGATGAACACTCCGTTTCGTCTAAATCCCAACGCCGCACTCAATACTAACGGGGTGCTGTTGCGGCGAAGTGCTATCGCTGCGGTGGGCGGATTCGATGTTTCACGCCGTCATTCCGAAGATTTGGATTTGGGACGTCGGCTCCAGCAGGCGGGCTGGACTATTGTTTTTGATCCGACCCTGTTGGTGGACGAACTCGTTTCCAATTCGTGGGCTGAGGTTTTTGAGCGAGTTTGGCGTTACAACGTCGGAATGAATGATCGGTTTTCTTTTCATTCGTGGTGGAAATTTGTGCGGTTGGCCTGGGGCGTGATGTTGCGTCGTGATTTTTTAGCCCGGGATTTCGTGGGCGCGCTGGCATCTTTAAGTTTCCCCTTTGTCCTCCTGGTGGCCTGGTCGGGGTGGGGCGTTTCCCCGCGTGATGACAAGCACAGCAGTTGAATAACATGGATTTAAAACACATCATCACACTGGCCAGTGACGGAGTGCGGCTGCCGTTCACCGTAATGGAGCGTTCGTTGCGCAAAGTGGGGTGTGATTTGCCCCTGCGGGTCATTCCGTTCGATGAGAATATCTTCAACTTGCCGGTCAATGCGGAGTGGTGGGTGCTACCCGAAGTCCGTGAATGGGTTGGACGTAGCCAAGCGTCTCCCCGCGCTAGAGGCGTGATGCACAAGTATCAGACGCTGTTGACGGGAGAATATCTTTTTGTGGACAGCGATGTCGTTTTTTTACGCGATCCGAGAGAGGTTTTCTCCCCCAATAAGGGGTTCGTGACATGTTGCGGACATTGGCATGATTCGGATCACACTTGCACGGCCGAAACGAAGGCGACGATGGTCGATTTCACGACGGTGTGGCAATCTGGAGTGTTTAACAGCGGGCAATATGCCTGTGATCGTCCTTTGTATGATTTCCCCAAATTGCGTGAGATGGCCGAATCGAAAAAGTATCGCGCCGCGTGCATGGAGAGCCAATTTCATGAACAACCGGGAATGAACGCGCTGGTGTTTGGTAGTGGAATTCAGGTTACAAACCTGACGCTGCCACCCCGACGCTTGGAATCTTCATGGGCCGGCGATTACCGGGATTCGGATTATGAGCGCTACTGGTCGAAAACGTCACGCATGCCCTGCTTCATTCATTGGGCGGGCCGAAAACCCAATGGTCGACTGCCGATTGACGAGCTTTTCCAACGTAATTTACGGGACGGTGAAATCCAAAAATGGGCGGACCAATGTCGCCCCGCAAAACGGCATGGCTTCGATCGGGTTAAACGTTGGTTGATGAGGTATTACCGCCGACGGAGTTCTTAACGACTGCAACTTCCAGTCTACCCAAAAATTATGATTACGGTGGTTATTCCAACGTGTGGTCGACCGGAACCCTTGGCTGCTTGTTTGGTGCGTTTGGCTCCAGGGGCGCAGACGGTTGGGATTGATCACTACCAAGTCATTGTGACGGATGACGGTCCCCCGGGGCGGCAGGTGGAGGAAATGATTGTCGAAAAATTTCCCTGGGTGTGGTGGACGGCTGGGCCTCGGCGGGGGCCGGCAGCGAATCGTAATCAGGGGGCGATACTGGCCAATGGGGATGTACTTGTATTCTTTGACGACGATTGCTTGCCCGATGTCGGAGTCTTAGCGGTCTACGCTCGAGTATTTTCCGAGGATCCAGAACTGCAAGCTGCGGAGGGGCGGATCGTAGCTGATCGCCAACCCGTGCGGTTTGATGAGGTTGCTCCAATCAATGAAACTGGAGGATTGTTTTGGTCCTGTAACATTGCGGTGCGCACTGATCTGTTTCGCCGGTTAGGGGGGTTCGACGAGCGCTTTCCCTATCCGGCGATGGAAGATGTTGAATTGCGGTGTCGCCTGCGCAGAGCTAAAATAAAGTCGGCTTTTGTGCCCGCAGCCTCCGTCACCCATCCTCTTCGAATCATGAATAATTGGCGAGCGACACGTCAGCAGGCGTGGGCACACGGGCTATACGTCAGAATAGAGTCTTCGGACTTGGGTCCATTTTCATGGAAAGATGCGTCCCTCCGCTTCGTTCGCTTTTGGCTCAAAGGAATCATTCCAAACCTTTGGCTTTATCGAGGTCGGGGGTTTTGGCCTCGGGCTCGCGATTCAGTGATGCCGTTTTTGTGCGCTTGGGAAATGAAGCGAGCTGCTCGTTTGCCAAGACTCCCGACTTGGACCGGAACTGAGTCGCGTGAAAAGATTTAGTTTCTGCGGAAAAAGAAGTCTACGGCTTCAAGTCTGCAGCTTGGTGAGTCATTTAGATCAGTAGAAATCTAACGGCGATAATCTGAGATGGCAGACTTCTGCGGGCCCAAAAATTTCCCGCATAGTAAAGAGTATATTTACAAATCGATCGCCGAAAAGCGTCTCGGGACTGGGGTTTCATTGTCGGACCAAAACCGAATAAAAATTGGGTTTTATTCAATCGTTCAAACCCCTCGTTTAAAGGTAGTGACTGAATCAATGCCCCCCCAATGAAGATACTACTTTGCTCGTATCTTTATTCACCAAGCATTGGTGGGATTGAGTCCATGTCGGTTGCACTCGCACGGGTGTGGTCCGAAATGGGGCATCTCGTGAGGGTGATCACCACCACGCCCGGGGCGAATTTGGTGCAAGGCGTTCCGGTTTTACGGAACCCGTCGGTCCGTGAAATTTGGCGGGCTACTCGATGGTGTGATGTTTGTTTTCATAACAATATTTCTTTGCGATGGACTTGGGCGCCTATCTTGGCGTTGCGACCCTGGGTGATTGCCCACCAAACGTGGTTAACCAAAGCGGATGGTCGAGTGGGATGGCAGGAACGTTTAAAACGAATCGTGATGAGGGCTGGCCGATCGGTTGCGATCAGTCATGCGGTGGCGGCCCATCTATCCGGTTCGGTGACGATTATTCCTAACGCCTATGATGAAACTGTTTTTCGCCTTCCGAGTGAGGATCAGCCGAGATTGAAAGATCTCGTTTTTGTGGGTCGGTTTGTTTCCGACAAAGGGGGGGACGTCTTGATCGCAGCGGTGGCCAGTTTAGGGCGGCAAGGTATTCGCCCGAAACTAACCATGATTGGTGAAGGCCCCGATGAGGACCAGTGGCGCAAGCAGTCTGAAGATGCCGGACTTGAAGCACAGCTACGATGGACCGGGGCGTTGTCGGGGATAGCTTTGGCGGATGAACTGCACCGACATGATATTATGGTAGTGCCATCGAGATGGGCCGAACCTTTCGGGATTGTGGCGTTGGAAGGCGCGGCTTGCGGTTGTGTTGTCGTCGGTTCGAGTGCCGGGGGACTAAGCGAGGCCATTGGGCCCAGTGGAGAGACGTTTCCCAATGGTGATACGGGTGCGCTGACGAAGCTGCTTGTTCGGATGCTCAGAGGTGAGTTTGTGCGCCGCCAAGCCCGGATAGATGCCCACCTTCGAGACCATCAAATAGGAGCGGTCGCCAAGCGTTACCTAGATCTATTTCGGGAGGTCTTGAAATGATTCTCCATGGGCACCCAATGGGGAATACGTTTGTCCGGGAGCTCGCCAAAGGCTTGGTCGAGGCGGGCATGTTGACCGAGCACTGGACCGCCTTTGACTTTCCGGAAAACGAAAACTGGTTGCGGTGGTTGCCAAATGAGGTCCTTCGGCAGATGCGTCGTCGCAGACTGCCGGCCGAGGTGAGACCGTTTGCGCGTTTGCGACCCTGGCACGAAATGGGACGACTGTTCGGCCCACAGATCGGGTTCAGCAAGTGGGCCAGCCATGAGCATGGTCGGTGTTCGGTCGACCGCGTATTGCATGACCTTGATCGGCGCATTGCTCGACGAATGAAAGAGCGACCTGGGATTCGAGGGGTGTATCTCTATGAGGATGGTGCCGCGGAAAGTTTCGCCGTCGCACGAGACTTAGGGATCCACACTTTTTACGACTTGCCGATCGGCTATTGGCGAGTGGCGAGGCGTCTTTTGGTTGAGGAAGCCCAGTTATCTCCAGAATGGGCAAAGACGTTGGAAGGAAATTCCGATAGTGGCCCGAAACTGGCGAGAAAAGACCGAGAATTGGACCTGTCTGATACCGTGTTGGTGGCGTCCAGTTTCACGCAACAGACATTGAGTGAATTCCCCGGAGTACTGCCGGAGGTGGTTGTGGTTCCGTATGGGGCACCAACGCCCGTGCCAAATATTTCTCCTTCCGTCCGTCTTCCCGACGAATCTCTTAAAATTCTCTTTGTCGGTTCGTTGGGACAACGCAAAGGACTCCGCTACCTCCTTGAGGCGGTGGAATCTTTGAAAGGGCAGGGAGGATACGATCTCACATTAATCGGAACAATGCCGGGAGCAAAGTGCGAGCCACTGCGAAAAGCTGTCCAACGCCACCGATACATCCCAAGTCTACCCCATGCAGAAATACTAGCCGAAATGCGGCGTCACCATGTGCTGGTACTACCCTCGCTTTTTGAGGGTTTTGGACTGGTGCTGACCGAGGCCATGGCCAACGGGCTCCCCATCATCGCGACCGCTCACACGGCGGCGCCGGATTTAATTGAAAATGGCAAAGAAGGTTATCTCGTGCCGATTCGCTCAGCGGATCAGATTGCCGCACGATTGACAGATTTAAGAGGTGACGAAACGAGGAGGCAGGCAATGGCGGAAGCTGCCATTAGCAGGTCAATGAAACAAACTTGGGGGCATTACCGCAGGACGATAAGTCAGGTGATGGGGCGCCAGCTTTCGAATGAAAATCATGGTTGAATTTTAGCGCATGAATAACCCGTTAAAAAATCTGATATGGTTATACTTCTTCCTTTTGGTGGGAGAGGGAGCGCTGCGGAAGTGGATAGTGCCGGGCCTAGCGCAACCGTTGCTGATTGTTCGTGATCCGATCTTGATCCTAATCGTCCTAATTGCCTTGGCCCAAGGCTTGTTTCCCTGGCGACCGGCGATTCTAGCACTGCTGGCAATGGCGTTAGTTTCAGTGATTTTTTCACTTATTGCGGGTAGCGACATGTTTATTACTCTATTCGGAATTCGGACCAACTACCTGCATCCGTTATTGATTTTCATTATGCCGGTGGTGCTCGATCGTCGGGATGTAATCAAATTTGGAAAAGCAGTCCTCTGGCTATCAGTGCCAATCGTCTGGTTGATGCTAATGCAATATAACAGCGGGAAGGATGGTGTTTTGAATGTGGGTGTCGGCGGGGGCATCGGCGACCAGCTAGATGGTGCGATGGGCAAAGTTCGTCCTTCCGGTCCGTTCAGTTTCGTCACCGGACCAGTCTCTTGGTTTGCGTTGGCAACGGGTTTTATTTTCTACGGTTGGACCCATAAGGGGGAATTCGCTCGACTGCCGCTGGCCGCCGCCTCGGTTGCCACCGTGTTGGCCATTCCCATTTCGATCAGTCGCTCCTTGTTGATGTCGGTGATCGTGGTGCTCATCTTTGGCGCCGTAAGTTTGGCACGTGATATCAGTAAGGCGTCCAAAGTGGTGTTACCCGTACTGGCATTGGCCGGAATCTTTAGTCTGATTGCGGAGCAGGGTCTAACCGACGCGTTTGATTCAAGATGGGAAGATTCGACGGTTCGAGGTGGAGGATTCCAAGCTTCAATTGTGAATAGGTTCTTTGGTGACTACACGAGGGCCTGGGGTGAGATTTCCGAAGCAGATCTCTTCGGTGCGGGTATTGGGTTGGGTTCCAATGTTGGAGCACGGTTGGCAACTGGTGAGGTGACATTTG
>CAXBOL010000263.1:0-6680 GCA_963977295.1 uncultured Opitutaceae bacterium | reverse complement strand
ATTCATTCCCGAACAGGTAAACATTTACGACTCCAAGCGAGTTCAGATGGAGTCCATCGGGCAGCTCGCGATTTTCGTCGAAGACGAACGCAGTGCCATCGACTGGGTCCGCCAATTCCTGAAAGATCGCCCGTCGACTACCGCTGATATTACCCCCGATTTCATGCAGCAACTCAGCGCGAGTTGGAAGAAGTGGGAGGCACGGCCGGAACTTCGCATCCTGCTCGATCAAAATTTCCTCTGCTACGATGGCGTGGGCGAGGTCCCGAGCCAGATCCACAGCTACCTAAGCACCCAATTCAAAGACCTTCGAAATCTCCACAAAGATCACGCCCAGCTCCGCCACAAGGCCAAGGATAGGTGGTATGTCCCTGATCCCAAGAAGAACATCGACGTCGAGACCCTGCGTAATAAGCGGCTGCTCGAGGAGTTTTGGAAATATCTGCCCGAAGGCTTCGTCTCCGCCGCCCGCAATCCCGACACGGCACCCACTTTGCCCGGCATGGATACAGCCACGCCACGCCCCAAGGTGCCGAGGTCAAAGAAGCTCCGTGAAGTCCGCACCGAGGCGATTCGCGTTGGCTTCCGGGAATGCTACAAACTCAAGGACTACGCCACCATCCTCGCCGTTGCCGACATGCTCCCCGAAAGCGTGCTCAACGAAGACGAACAACTCCAAATGCTCTACGACAACGCCGCCCTCCGATCAGGCGCGTCTTCTAGTTGACCCCGTCGATGGAGCAACCGGGCACATGGGTTTGGAGTCTTTCCCACCGCCAACCCGCCAAGGTTGAGGAATGCCTCAGTCTGTGGGGCGATGAGGCGCTTCGGCTCTGGTTACCCCAGGACGATACCCTCGTCCGTGTCCGTGCCTCCGAGGTGCGTTCGTTGGAGGCGTCCGATCTCGGTCACGTCGAGCGGGTCAAGTTCACCCTCTGCGCCGCACGGCTGGCCAATCTCGCCTTCGAGGACGTGCTCCTCGCTCCGAGCGATAGCGCCGTTATCCCGCTGCCGCACCAGATCCGAGCGCTGCGCCGAGCCGTGTCCGGTGATCGGGTTCGCTACCTCCTCGCCGACGAGGTGGGTCTCGGCAAAACCATCGAAGCCGGACTGATTATCCGGGAGCTGAAGTTGCGTGGTCGTGTGCGCCGTGTGCTTGTCATCGCGCCAAAGGGCTTGGTGAAGCAATGGCAGTCGGAAATGAAGGTCCACTTCGGTGAGGATCTGCGCCACCTCGCCCCGGCGGAGTTCGATACCCTGCGCAAAGTGGTGCCCGGCGACAATGTGTGGCGCGCTTGCGATCAGGTTATTTGCTCCCTCGATTCCGTAAAGCCGATGGAGGCGCGACGGGGTTGGACGGCAGAGAAACTCGCCGCCTACAACAAAGACCGGTTCGACGATCTCATCGCCGCCGGTTGGGATCTCATCGTCATCGACGAAGCGCACCGTCTCGGCGGCAGCACCGAGCAGGTCGCCCGCCACCAGCTCGGCCTGGGTCTGGCCGAAGCCGCGCCCTACCTGCTTTTGCTGTCGGCCACGCCCCACCAAGGGAAGACCGACGCATTTCACCGCTTGCTCACCTTGCTCGACAAGCAGGCCTTCCCGGCAGTGGAGAGTGTCACCCGCGAACGCGTGTTGCCCTACGTCATTCGCACCGAAAAACGGCAGGCGGTCACAGCCGACGGGCAACCGCTGTTTAAGCCGCGATTCACCCAGCTACGCCCGGTCGAGTGGGGCACGCATACCGACCAAGAACAACTCTACGAGGCGGTCACAACCTACGTCCGCCACGGCTACAACCAAGCCCTGCGCGACAAAAAGCCCTACGTGGGCTTTCTCATGATTCTCATGCAGCGGCTCGTCACCAGCTCCACGCGAGCGATCCGCACCACTCTGGAAAAGCGCCTCGCTGCGATCACCGAGGCGGCCGATGAAGAGAATTTACCCCATCTCGCCAACGCTGGCGGGGGACTCCTCACGCCTGCCGCCTATCCCGAGGATGAGTGGGGTGAACTCAACGGACAGGAGCAGCTCGATATCGTGTTCACCGCGTTGCGCGAGGGCATGGCCAACGAGCGAGGCGAGATCGAGTCCTTGCTCCGGCTCGCACGGCAGGTCGAGGCCACCGGTGCCGACGCCAAGGCCGAGGCGCTCTTTGCCCTGATCCGTGATCTGGAGCGTGCGGAGAGCGATCCTGATTTGAAGGTCCTCATTTTCACCGAGTTTGTGCCCACGCAAACCATGTTGGCGGAATACTTCACCGCTCGCGGCATTTCCAGCGTGAGCTTGAACGGCAGCATGAGCATGGAGGAGCGGCAACAGGTGCAGGCGGCGTTTGCCAAGACGGCGCGGGTGCTCATCTCGACCGATGCAGGCGGCGAGGGTCTCAATCTGCAATTCTGCCACGTCGTCATCAATTTCGACATTCCCTGGAACCCCATGCGCATGGAGCAGCGCATCGGCCGCGTGGATCGCATCGGTCAAAAGCATGCGGTGCGGGCATTCAATTTCGTTTTCGCCGATACCGTCGAGTTCCGCGTTCGCGAGGTGCTGGAGGAAAAGCTCGCGGTCATCCTCGAAGACATGGGCGTCGATAAAACGAGCGACGTGCTCGACTCAGCCGAGGCGGGTAAACTATTCGACCGGCTCTACCTCGAAGCCTTGCTTCATCCTGACCGCGTGCCCGAGGCGGTCGGGAAAATCGAGCACGAGATCCGGCAGCAAGCCGACAGCGCCAAGGAAAAGAACCGAGTGCTCACCGCCGCCGAGGCGTTCAAGCCCGATACCGCCCCCAAGCTTCCCATTGCCGATTGGGTGGAGCGCATGGTCGGCCATTATCTCGGCGGCTACGACGGGCACCTCGATGCTGAACTGGATCGGGTGAATATCCGTTGGCCGGATGCGACTGCGACGGAGACCTACACCTTTCCCGGAAGAGAACCTCTGCCGGGGGCCAGCCTGCTCAGCCTGGAGCATCCGCGGGTGCGGGCGATGTTGGCGCGACTGCCCCGCGTCGCGGAGGGTGCCCCCGTGCCCACAGTGAAACTGGCCGATGCTCCCGAGGGGCTGCTCGGTATCTGGTCGCTCTGGGAAGTTCGCATGTCGTCCGAAGGAGCGAATCGGGCGCGACTCAGCCCCGTCTTCGTTCATGACGACGGTCGCAACCTCATGCCGACCGCCAAGTATCTCTTTGAGCGCTTGATGATGGATCACTGGCACTGCACGGGCATTCTACCGCCCGCGGAATCGAAGACCGCTTTTGATCACGCGGAGTCCGCCGCCCGCGACACGCTCAAGGAAATCTATCTCGACCTCAAACGTCGCCACCTTGCCCAAGTCCAACAGGACGAGGAAAAGGGTGAATACAGCTACCGCGTGCGAGGGAAGATGCTCGGTGAAATTGGCCTGCCCGAAGTGCGTAATTTTCGATTACGGCAACTGGAGTCCGAGCGTCAGACGTGGAAGGCCCAGCTCGCACGGCAACGTGAGCTTTTGCCCGAACTCAATCCGCTGCTAATGCTCGCGCTGACCTAATCATGTCCAATTGGCGTTCCACTCTACTTGCTCGCTTCGTGCCCGGCATCAAGCCGGTCATCGCCGTGTCCGATGCACACGGTATCATGCGCGAAGAAGGCTTGTTGGCGGGCGTGGAAGCCAAGGGTTTCACCGTGCTGTTTTACGACGAGCCGCTGGCGTTTCGGCAGGACTACGAAGCGAGATTTCGCCAACACTGGGATGCGGGTGAAACGGTCGATTTGGTCGTGGCCTTCAACCCCGGTGAACACGATTTCGAAAGCCTGCCCTTCGATGTTCTTTCCCGTGCCCATCGGCTAAATCTAACGCTCCAAGAGCTGTTCCCCAAGCTCTCCTACGATGTGGTGAGACAGCTCGATCCGACGCTCTACGATGCCTTGCACCGCGCTCAAGACGACCACGCCACCCAACAGTTGGGCGACAAGCTGACCAAGGAGTTTGTATTACTGCATCTCTTTGAGGCGGTCCCTGCTTTGATCGGCAAGGATGCCCAGTTGCTCAGCTTCCTATGCCGTTTGCACTATCGTCGGAAGGTATTGCCGCCGGTCTTGCTGGAGCACCTCGCTTCAGTATTGGCTCAACGCTTCTCGGCTTGGCCGGTTCGTCAGCTTCTGGGTGATCGAGCCCTTTTCTGGGCGTTCTTGCAGGAACGCTGGCCAGTATTCCTACAAAAGACTGACGGAGCCCGCGACCTCACGGCTGACGAGGCGGCGGCGGAAAAATTCCATGTGCCCGGTCCGCGCCTGCTGCCCTTTGGTCATGACGATGTTCGGGTGTTCATCGACAACCTGTTCACCGATGGCGTGCTCACTCCGATTGCCTGGGATTGGAATGATGCCGCCTCTGATCGTTGGGTGCGGGTAGGCTTGCTTGATCCCGCAGCGTTGAACCCGGCCCTGCGCCTCAGTGAGCTGCTGGATAATCTCCGCCATGCAGTGCCCGCTTCAGATGCCCCCGCCCTTGAATGGAAGGCCTTCGCGCTACGTTGGGCGCAGCTGCGTCAACTTTGGCTGAAAGCAGAAAAGACCACCCGGTCGGAGCTTCAGGTGAGCTTTGACCAGCTACACCAAGCCCAGTCGGATGCCTTCGCGCAGTGGATGCAGACCACCTACCCACGGCAGTTCAACCAGCCTCCGGCTTCCGTCGCCATGGTTCATCATATCCCGAGTTACCTTGCTCGACTGCTGGACCGGGGCGAGGCGAAGCGGGTCGCACTGTTGCTGATCGACGGCTTGGCGGTTGAACAGTGGATGGCGTTGAAGGCCATTCTTCAGCCACAGCTTCCGGGTATTCTGATCGAGGAGAATGTGACCTTCGCTTGGTTGCCCTCCATCACGCCCATCTCCCGGCAGGCGGTTTACAGTGGCAAGGTTCCTAGCGGCTTCCCCGAAACCGTGCTGGAGACCACGCATGACGAAAAACGTTGGGGGCAGTTCTGGGCCGGTCGCGGTCTGGCAAAACATCAAATCGCCTTCAAGGCTCTGCCAGGCGATCAGGATGCGGATGCGGTCGTGGCCGAGTGGATTTCCAACGACACCAAGGCTGTTGGCGTGACCCTCTACAAAGTGGACGAGATCATGCACGGTATGCAGCTCGGCTCGGCCGGCATGATCAACCAAGTCGAGCAATGGGCCAAGACAGAGGTGCTGGCGCTACTACTAGGCCGACTGTTCGACCAAGGCTTCACCGTGATCATTACCGCTGACCATGGAAACACGGAGGCGGTCGGTATCGGCATTCCGCAGCAAGGAGATCTTTGTGACCGGCGCGGCGAACGAAACCGCCTGTTTGCAGACGCAAAATTTGCTGAAGACTGCGTTCAGACAGTGCCGGGAAGTCGGATTGCACATCACTCGGCACTTCCCGCAGACCTGATTCCCGTCATCGCTCCTCCGGGTAAGGCCTTCACTGCCAAGGGCCGCACCATCGTGTGTCACGGCGGCGACAGTTTGGAGGAAATGGCCGTTCCCTTTGTGCTGCTCAGAGCGCATAAAAAGGAGACGGTATGAGCACGACACAGCGCATTGGATTCGGTAAAAAGATCCGTCTAGATTGGCTGGCGATGGCGCTGCGTCTGCGTGCCGCTGGTGCGAGCTTCGAGGATGCCCGCGAACCGCTATCCTTGCTCATCGGTAAGACCAACAAGGGCAAAGTCGCGATCACCAAGGCACTCTCCAACGTGCGCCAAGTGGTGTTTGCTCCGACGGAGGAAAATGCCGCGTTTACGTCCGCTGGTCTGGATTTACTCCGGGAGCACGGCGACAGCCACGCGTTGGAAATTTCCTGGGGTCTATCGATGGTATCCTATTCGTTTTTTGCGAACACGGTGGAGACGACAGGTCGCTTACTGCGCCTCAACGAAGTGTTCACTGCGGCCGAGTTGGGGCGTAGACTGGCTGAGAAAGCCGGTGACCGCGGTTTCATCGGGAGAGTGGGACGCTACAACCTGAGCAGCATCCTCGATTGGGGTGTGCTCGCCGTTGCCACCGACACCAAAAAATATCACCGCACGCCCGTCCGTAAAGTTCGCAGCGGGGAGCTCGCAGCCTGGCTTTTGGAGGCCGCGCTAAAAGCTTCACTAAAGTCCTCTCTACCGATGCCGCAGCTCGCGGGTAACCCGATGCTGTTCCCCTTCGAGCTACCGGTTTTCCCGGCCACAAGCCTGACGAGGCTGAATCCACGTCTGACGGTCACTCGACTCAGTTTGAATGAGGAACATATCGGACTACATGACTAATCGCGGTCACACCCATTGAGGTTCAGGTTCGACGCGATTCGGAAGGTCGGGGATCGGCGTCAGTCCAATGATTCAAAATTTTGATCGGCAAGCACAAGATCACTGGTTGGGTGCGGTGATTCACGCCGGTGGCCTCAGCTAGATGTCGACATCCGGAAAACTGGGTGGAGGTAACGCCGATATGTTTCGTTGGGCGAAAAGTCTCAAACTTTGTGGATTCGCATACGCGTTTCTGGTACCCTCAGTGTGTAATTCATATCACGTCAACTTTATCAGCTATCGATATTGCACGATTGAGGCGCTACTTGAAGTTAGCCTTAAATATGAATAGATCGCTATGGATCGACTCAATTGAACTTTGCAAAAAAGCCCCCATTAAGGGGGCAATTGTTACGTTACTGGCGGGAAA
>CAXBOL010000262.1:0-6681 GCA_963977295.1 uncultured Opitutaceae bacterium | reverse complement strand
CGCGCCTGCCTCATTGGCCCCACACCGAAACAAATTTCCATCAGCTTCGCAACCCCATTTTCGGCCTGTCCCTTCTTTAAATTATATTTCTAAAAGATAGGCCCGATTCCAATTGTCATTGCAGCTATTGGATGGGGGCAAACCCGTCCGGGGTTCCGGCGGCGGGTTCATAAGCTCCGGTGCGGGTTGTGCCACTGCGGGTGTTGTAGAGTTCAATTACCCGGAGTAACTCCGAGAGACCGATTCGATAATCCTGATCCGTATCAGCACTATGAAGTCGAGCCGGCAACACGGTGAGCGCAACCGCCGGAGTGCTCATGCTTCCGTGACTATTCGTGACCTTGACCGTGTAATCCCCCGCGTCAGCCTCTGCCACTAACAGGAGTAAGTATGACGAAGTTTGCCCGGCCAGTAATTCGCCGTTTCTATGCCACTGGTAACTAATCGGACTATCGCCGGCCGCCACCACTTCAAAGGCATGAACAGAACGAACGGGAACAGCAGCCGAATAGGGCGGAGCCAAGACCACCGGAGCGAGCGCGGGTGTTCTCTGCGCCAGATCGAAGATCTCCAAAAGCCCACGTGATTGTGTTCGGGTCCAAAGCGTCGAAGCCGAAAACTCCACGGTCACCATGCGGTGACTCGATGCCGCGTAAAGGGTCGCGGCATCCAAGCTGTCCTCGGTCAGATCCCACGCTCTGGCTTGATTAAAAAGTTTTCGAAGCAGCGTCGGATGCTGCCAATTATCGTTCGTCAGCAGAAGATCACCCGCCCCAGTCGCTCGAATTTCAAATTTCGGGTCCCGCAAGGCGGACCGGACAGTAGCGCCTGGGCCAAGATGTCGAATCAACAAATCACGCTCGGCATCTTCAGCACGAACAAGACCGGCCACCAGTTTGTCCGATTGACCATGAAAACGCGCCCAAAGCCCTAAACAACGCTTACTTGGCCCGTTCCGCTCGGTTTAACTCGACCACCACCGGGACATGCGATGGCCCGGGGTCGACTACAATTCCAAACCATCCACGGTCAGCCGCCGACCATGAATGGAAACCGTGCCCCTCACCGGAGGGGGTGACTCTGATGTAACTGGTGACCTGAACTCGTCCGCCTTGATACCAAAATACTCTGACCGTTGCAGGGGGGCCAGTAGATCCAGCGGCCTGCCGAACCACCCCATCGAAGGTGGAAAGTGCAAGGTCGGCCCGCAGCCACACTTGACCGCCCGGCGGGAGCTCAAAGCCCTCAGACGTGACACGTCCCCCACGCAAGATCACTTGGTCGGGTTGCCACTCTGTTTTGACCAGTGCTGAACGCATCTCGTTGGTAACCTCAACCAGTGGCTTCGGATCGTTGAACATGCTGGGCGGATCCTCATCATTCGGTTTGGCATGCTGCATTTCCGGGGCAAACCAACCAGCGAGGATCTCATCGTTGGTCTCCGTTGCCTGCGTGACGTAAAAACGCAGCAGTTGTTGCTGACCATCGAAGTTAATCACCCGCGATATCTCCTGCTGACCCGCAGGCAACTCGAGCACGTCCTCCCACTCGGTCGTTTCGTAATCACCATAGGTGCGAGTGACTCGAAAGGTCGCCGAAACTGCCCGCGTAAGGTCCGCCGTGCGACGGCGTATAATCATTTCCGCCCGCATGGTGTTGACGATACCTTTGAAGCTAAAATGGGAGGTGCCTTCCGTAGATCCCAACACTTTCCGGAATTCGTCGTAGGGAAAAATCGAGGTCTCATCGTCCAATTCAAGCAACGAGGGCATGAAGTTGAGATTCAGCATGGTGATCACGTCGAGCGGATGGGCTCGACTGTCATTATAACCCGTCGGGCTATAAACTCTAATCACGGGACCGCAGTAGTTCGGTTGCATCAATAACTTGATGGTGGCATCGAGTGCTGGCGGCCATTGATCCCACGCTATCGACGTGAAAATTCGCCTTATACGGGAGGGCGGAGAAATGGCCTTTTGAATCAGGTCACGTTCGATCGGCCCCGAGGATGTGCCATCGGCCAACCACAGGGGCAACCCCGGGTATCTCAAGGGAGGCCACACCCGATCCAGCCACTCGACACCGTTGGTAAACATGACTGGATACGTGCCATCCTCCGAGATATCTGGCATCCATTTCGCGACCGATTCACAGGACTGCGCAATTTCGGGTGGGATATGAAGCCCGCCAATATAACCAAACTTCGGACTCGTATCTTCGATCACCCGAAAGTCCGCCCGCGCCGAACCGGAATGCCCAAACTGCGAACGTTGCCCCTGCCATGCCGAACTCCACGCCGCCAAGCCCAACACCAGCGATGGAACGACCAAGCCGAGCCCTACCACGGTCGGACGGGGGTTAAGCTTAAACGCCATTCCCAGTGCTACCGCCAACGTCAGAGCCGAGCCAAAAGCCAAGTAGGCGATCTCGTGATTGGTCGCCAGGAAGGCCAGCCCGACCAGCAGGCAACCCACCGTGGCGATCACAAAGAGAAGACGATCCAACGCCTGCACCGAACGGATTCCCCAAAGCAGGACAAACACCATGAGTGCAACGATAAGCCCGCCAATTTGAGGCACGCTCAAAGAGCCGTAATAATCGTGCATCGGCACTAGGTAAAATTTCAACGAGCCCGCCTCGACGAGATATTGGGCCCGTCCGCCACTGGCCAATTCCAACACGTTATAGCTCCATTGGCTCAGCGTCGCTCCCGTGAGAGCTAACTCGATGGCAACGGGAGCGACCACGCCCAGGCCCAGGGTGAACACCAACATCGGCGCCAGTTTTTTCATCGACCCTTCGGGTAAAAGTGCCGCTCGCACCAAGAATCCAACGGCGCCTACCACCGCAACAAATTGGAAGCTAATTTTATTCAGTCCCCCGACGATCAAACATAAGGCCAACACCAAGTGCCATGCCCAGTCCGCCCGGCGAAAATAGGGCGCGGCCGCCACCGACCACAATGCTCCGGCAAGGCAAAGGGTGCCCAATGCATTATACCAAATAATGGTGTGTTGGGTCGCTGTGCAGACGACGATGGACCACACCACCGGGATCGCCGCCCACCAGGGAAGCCAACGCCGCAGCATCAAGGTGAGCCCGATGCCAGAGATCACTATGAGAACAGGCACGCCCGAAGTCATCGCAAGGTAGGTGCCCCCGCCCCACTTTTCAAAAACCAGGTTGATGTAGAGAAATCCCGCCTGAATCGGAGTAACAAAATCAATGTATGGGTGCTCGCCCGCACTGATTCGACCAACCCCCGACATCACGAGCCCGTAGTCCATAAAATCACGCAAATAATCGTAATTACGTAACCAGGGGATGCAGGCCGAGATCACCCCAACCAAAGCAACCCCCAAAAGCAGTAATCGTTGGGTCGAAGAACGTGGGAAGATCGGCATACGCGGTTCGACAAAGTTAATCGAAGTCCGACCTAGGCAAGAGGAAACCGAGAGGCCGCCCCCACCACAGATCGGCCACCAGTATCTAGGACCTATACCACCGCTCGAATCACCCTACGCCAAAACTGCTACCGTAGATTAAATTTCAGACGGGGCCCCTTCAAAACCTCCCCCCGGACATCCCCTCCTGACGCTTGAATGTTGCCCAACGTGATCACCGAAACGTCGCGATTTCCTCGAGGGACTTCTTGGTGATATCCGGGACGCAAGCGTCATTAGCTGGATACCCCACGACGAGGAGCAGGAACGGTTTCTCGGTCACGGGCCGGCCCAATATCGCGTTTAGAAACCCCATTGGACTCGGGGTGTGGGTAAGTGTGGCCAATCCAGCCTGGTGCAGGGCGGCGATCAGAAACCCGGTCGCGATGCCGACCGACTCCTTGGGATAATAGGTCTGCTGCTTGCCTCCTTCCTTCGCTTCAAACGAGTTCACCGCAAAGATCGCGATCAACCACGGCGCGTGTTCCAGGAAAGGCTTGGTCGCATCGGTTCCCAACGGCGCGAGCACTGCTTTCCATTCTTCCGGCGCCCGGCTCTCGTAGAACTCCCGCTCTTCTGCTTCCGCCGCCACTCGCAACTGTGCTTTGATCGCAGGGTCACTCACCGCCACAAAATGCCAGGGCTGCAGGTTTGCCCCATTCGGTGCCGTGCCCGCTGCACGAATACAGTCTTCAATGATCTCCCGTGGCACCGATTCACGCGAAAAATCACGCACCGTGCGACGAGTTTTGATTTGCTCGTAAAATTCGGCGACCGCCGTGCGCATCGCAGCTTCGTTTCGGCGCGTAAACGCCAGAGGCACCATGGGCTTGGAATCCATGGCGCCGAGCAAAGCAGGTCGCAACGCGTTGTCTGTTCCTAATTTTTTGCCGGATCGCACATCGGGCAACCGGGAGTGCCTTGCTGCCCTTGACCCCGAGCGTGGGGAGGTGGGCCGCCCATGCCGTCATCAAGCCCCCGCGGCGGAGGCGGCGGTGGCATCGCCATCTCCATTTCATCCCGATCCAGCGCTCCGTCGCCATTCGTGTCGAAGGTGAGCATCATGGCGGGTAGGCCTTCAATCTCCAAACCAGAGAGCACGCCATCGCCATCGCTATCGGCGATTTTCATCAATGGGTTACCCCGGTGGGGTCGACCTTCGCCGCGGGCTCCGGGACCGCCAAATTCACCGTCGGGACCGTGAACCCGACCTGAGTCGGCTCCATTTGGCCCCGCGGCCGCATACAAACCAATCGCCGCCAAAGGCGCCGCGATGAAACAGATAATAATATTTTTGAGATGGGCTTTCATAACCCCGCTACTCTACCCGCCCAGTGTTAGGGAATTATTTCGGGCGAAGCCTTTTTCATTAAGCTCGCGTAAAGTTCACTCCACTTCCCCTAAGCCGAGGCCAAGTCGATGGTGACAACAAACCCATGCGGACTTGCATTAGCGAACTTCACACTGCCCCCCATGCTCTTGATCGCACTTCGCACGATCGAAAGTCCCAGACCCACCCCCCCCATTTCTCGAGTGCGGGCCAGATCCGGCCGATAAAACGGCTCTCCTAGTCGCGACAGGGCCTCTGCGGGCACCCCGGGGCCTGAATCACTCACCGTCAATTGAATCCTGCCTTCCGCATGGTTCCGAATGTCGACCTTAATTATCGCCGACTCCCCAGCGTAGCGCACGGCATTGCGCACGAGATTGGCAATAGCCCGCGTCAACAAGGCCTCGTCCGCCATCACCATCAGATGGTCCGGCACTGCCGTTTTTACCCTGCGATCTCCGGCTTCTCGCTTAATTGCTCGCTCCACGACTTGGCGCAAGTTCACCGACTCCAAACTCGCTCCCGACTGCTTCATCTCCGCTTGGGTAAACGCCAATAGTTCTCCGACCAACATGCTCATCTCCTGCACTTCCTCCCGCACATCGGCCACCGCCGGCCGCAGGTTTTCCGGCACGCGTGATTCCAATATGCCGGTGCCTAACTGCAATCGACCAATCGGTGAGCCTAGCTCATGCGCCACGTCACCGAGAAACTTACGCTGTCCATTGACCAACGAATCCAACCGAGCCCCCATCTGGTCAATACTCTCCCCTAACCGTCCGATCTCGTCGGCTCGCACGATCCGCACCCGGGTTTCAAACCTACCCTCCGCAATCGATTCCGTGGCGCGCATCATTTTCCCCAAAGCGCGCGTCATCCCCAATACCAGCGGCAGCCACCACAAGATGGAAACCACGAACGCAATCACCACCGCCCAAATCACGGGTTTTACGTCCAACAGAGTGCCAAAGGCCAATGACGAATCCGAAACGGCAACCAATACACCTGGCCGCGGGATACCACCCGGCTCCACTGAGATCGGGATCCGCACCGCCGCCCACCAACGCGATGGATTTCCTCCGCGTTCAAAAAATCGACTGCCGGCCGCATTCGGATCCCGTGCCGGCCGATCCTCACGAGGGGGGGGGCGATCCTCTCGCATAGGTGGCGGCGGACCTTCGCCCAGCAGCGGCCCCCGACGTTCATCCGGACCTTCCCTCATGGGAGGGGGCCGCTCAGGCCCTTGTCCGCCTTCTCGCGAAGGAAGTAGGCGATCCAGAATTTCGAGAGGCAAATTTGACACCTGACCCGCCACAAATTCGCCGTCGTTGAGAAACACGCCGAAGTCCAAATCATACTGGGCGGCGAAACGCGCCACCATCGCGTCTCGATCCGGTCCATCGGTGAAGCGCAACTGCGTCGCAATCGCATCACCCGCCGTCTGGAGGCGATCTCCGATCGGCCTCGCCAACCACCCGGTCACGCCTCCCTTCAACCCGAAGACGGCCAAGCCCACGCCGACCAACAACACGAGATTGAGAGCCAGCCACACGCCGATTTTCACCGAAAGGGGGATGCGAGCCTTCACAAGCAATCACCTCCTTTGCCGCCCATGCCGACCAGCCCCAGGTGGACCCACCTCTGATCTAACCAAACTACTTTCCCGTCGTTCACGTTTCAGGATCGATCATCATGTAGCCCGCCGAACGGAGGGTGCGAATAAATCGCGGCGCTTTGGCATCATCGTTGAGCTTTTTCCGCAGCGCCGAGATGTGCACATCGATCGAGCGATCATACACATCGAAATTCCGTTCTCTTACCTCATCCAGCAACGCCTCCCGCGTCTTCACCCGACCTTTCGCCTTCGCCAAGCTCAGGAGCAAATCAAACTCCACCGGCGTCAGATCC
>CAXBOL010000261.1:0-6705 GCA_963977295.1 uncultured Opitutaceae bacterium | reverse complement strand
CCGACAAAATCGATTACCCCTAAAGTGAATGTCCAGTATCGCATCAAAATTCAGTTTGTTTCATTAAGAGTATCGTTTTGTGTCACTTTTTGATTGCTGAGAATCCTTAGGTTCGTGTCTTTCGTCAGCGGTCAGTCTCCTTAATCGCAAAACCCGTGCGCCAACAGTCCGTTAAGAATCAGAAAATTCAGGAAGAGATCCGCAAACGTCTGGATGGCGGTGAGTGGGCGACGGGAGTGCCGTTGCCGCCCGCCCGGGAACTGGCGGAGGAGCACGGGGTATCCAGTTCGACGTCCTACCGTATCTTGGTTCGGTTGGTGAATGAAGGCCTCTTGTGGCAGCACAGCAATGGCCGGTTCTATGCGGCCGACGCCCGCCACTTGGTGGATTCGGTGCAACCGTTTGCGTGCATGTTGCCGCGGTTGCAGTTGTGGAGTCTGGTGCTGCAGGAGATCATGCACGGAGTCACGGAACGGTCGGCGTATTTCAAGCGCGGCACGCTCCTGATTCACAATCCCGCGTTGGTTTTACAGGACGACGTGGACATCCAACCGCGTTACGCCGATGCGAAAGCGCAGACCGCGATTCTGGAGGAGTTTTTCTCCACGCACGCGGACAGCTGCGAGGGTATCATCTTTGACAACGTCTGGCGCGATGACGTGCTGGCCAAGTTTCGGGATCGGCTCAAACGCATGGTGGTGATCAATCGGCGGACCTCACTGGAGTTTGTTTCGGCGGTCTTCCCCGACTTTGATCGGAGTGCGTTGTTGGCCTTTGCGCATTTACACACCCGTGGATACGAACGGGTTTATTTCATTTCCACGCACGACGATTATTACGTGCAGCAGACGGTGGAAGCCGGTTTGAAGATCGCCCGCGAGATTGGGGCGGACTTCGATGAGTCGTGTATTCGGACTCCGAGGACGGCGGCGGAACGCAGCGCCTTTGCCGCGGAGCTGAAAAACGCGGACCAGCGTATCGGGATATTCTCTCCGGACGATAATTGGTCGTTGTTATTCTTGGCTGATTTGCAGGCCGCGGGCGTGGAGATGCCGGGACAAGTGGGCCTCTTGTCGGGCATCGGCACCAAGGCGGTGCGAGGCAATCACCCGTTCAGCACGTTGGTGGTCGACTTCGAGCGAATGGGGCAGTTCGCCGTGGATTGTCTGCGGGAAGAGAAACCCCGCCAACAGACGGTGGAAGTGAAACTCTCAGTCGGAAGCACGACCTGAAAATGCAGCGTTTGGGTTTCCGATGAGAATCATCTACTTCGACATAGATTCCCTCCGCGCGGATCATCTTGGTTGCTACGGTTACCACCGCGCCACCAGTCCGAATATCGATCAACTCGCGGCGGCGGGGGTGCGCTTCGACCAGTGTCATGTTTCAGATGCGCCGTGTCTGCCCTCGCGCACCTCGCTGTTCACCGGGCGGTTCGGGATTCACTCCGGATTGGTCAACCATGGCGGGGTGGCGGCGGAATTGCGACCTGAAGGCCCACAGCGCGGATTCTTTTCCCGATTGAGCACCACCAGTTGGATGAGCTGCCTGCGGCAGGCGGGGTTGCGCACCGCCACGGTGAGTAGTTTTGGCGAGCGTCATTCGGCCTGGCATTGGTATGCGGGATTCAACGAAGTCTACAACTGCGGCCAAGGCGGCTTGGAAGTGGGCAACGTGGTGGAAAAGCTCACAACTGACTGGCTCGAGCGGCAGCCGGACGATGCCGACGATTGGTTTCTCCACGTCAACCTTTGGGATCCGCACACCCCTTACAACACGCCGCCGGAGTTTGGGGACCCCTTTGCCGACACGCCGTTGCCGGCTTGGTATAAGCCTGAAGTTCACGCCCGGCATTGGGCGGGATGCGGTCCGCATAGTGCGCAAGAGGCGTTGGGATTTGACGATAAATGGCCTTACGCGCACCCGTGGCCGCGCCAGCCTCATGTCATCAACGACATGCAGGATGCACGACGCATGTTCGACGGTTATGACAACGGCGTGCTTTACGCGGATCGCGTCATCGGGCGCATTCTCGATCAGTTGGAGGCACGGGGGTGGCGTGACGATACTTGGGTGGTGATTTCGGCCGACCACGGGGAAAACCTGGGAGAGTTGAACGTCTATTGTGACCATCAGACGGCAGATTCGATCACGTCGCGCGTGCCCCTGATTATTTGTCCGCCCCGTTCTCTCGGTTTGGGCAATGGCCGGGTGGATCCGGGATTGCTCTACCAAAACGATATGGCCGCGACGTTGGTGGAGTTGGCGGGCGGAAAGGTTCCGGCAGATTGGTCGGGACGCAGCTTCGCGTCGGCGTTGCAATCGGATCAAGCGGCGGCGGCGAGAGAGGATTTGGTTCTGTCGCAAATGGCGTGGTCGTGTCAGCGCTCAGTGCGCTGGGATCAGTGGCTGGCGATCCGGTCCTACCACGATGGGTATCACGATTTCCCCGACTGGATGCTGTTCGATGTGACGGCCGACCCTCATTTGCAACATAACCGTGCGGCGGAATGCCCGGATCGGGTGGCCGAAGGGGCACTGCGCCTTGATCGTTGGATGGCGGAGATGCTGGCAACCGGGGATCACGCCGACGATCCGATGCGGATCGTGATGATGGAAGGCGGACCGTTTCACACCCGCGGTGAATTACCGAGCTATCTGGAACGATTGCGGGCCACCGGGCGGTCGGACTGTGCCGAACGCTTGGCGGCGGCCCATCCGGGGGACCTTGTGAATCGTAGTTAGTTGAATCGGAATAAGTGAAAAGATATTCCGAAACATAATAATACTTGTTTTGGAACGGCATGTGCGTTTCGTAGGTGAACCCCCGGTGAAACGACTCTTTTTGATCAGCTTTATTGTGTTAGTGGCGGCCAGTGCCGCGACCTTTTGGTCGCTGCCGGAGCAGCAGAGTGATCGTCCCATTCTTTATTGGGCCGTGATGCCGGATCCGTCGAAATTAGCCATTCGGGAGGAGTTTTATGCCGAGCAAGGTTACGAACCGGTGGAATTGAGGCTGGATGCGGCCAACCGCGATTTGACGAAGAAGATGATTCAAGGCGTCTCCGGCGTGGGCAGTGATATCGTTGATGCGGGCGGGTTGCACATGCAACCGCTGCAAAACGCGGGGGTGTTGTTGGATGTGACCGAGGCCATGGCCAAATACGGGGCCACGCCTGACAAAACCTATCCCGGGGCGGTGAGTGAGATGGTTTTTGATGGCCGGCAATATTCGTTCCCCCGCAACGTTGTCGCCAATGCCATGTGGGTAAACGTCGACACGTTTAAGCGTTACGGCATCGAAGTGCCGCCCCGCCGCTGGACGATTGAGGACTTTGAGCGGATCGGGCGGCAATTTGTGGCGGCCGCGAATCCCCCGGGCACCAAATCACCGGTCTATTTCACCAGCTACATCCCGCGTAAACCGATGCGGCGAAGTCTGGGGGCGTCGTATTTTAATGAGACCCTGACCCGTTGCACCCTGGATGATCCCCGCAACATCGAGCTCATGCGCCGGGTGCATCAGTGGGTAGTGGTCGATCGACTCGCGCCCAGTCGGGAAGCGGAGAAAGCCTTTGACGTCGATGGCAGTGGCTTTCGTTTGAAGGCCGCGCTGCTCCAGCGAGGAAACTACGGCATGCTTTACCTTGGTCGGTGGGCCTTGATTCTGTTGCGTGAGCTCGAACCCGTGCAACTCGCCGCGGTGGAGCCGCCACACGGCGGGTTCCCCAATATTGATATCAATGTGGGCGGAGTAGGAGTGTATTCGGGATCTAAATATCCAGATCTGGCCGCGAGTTTTCTCGGATTTTTGACCAGTGAACGTTACAACCGACTGGTGGCGGAGACCGGCGATTCCTTGCCGCCGGTGCCGCGTTTCACGGAGACAGAGGAGTATCTGAGACCGCCGGGCCATGAGAATGAGTGGGGCGCGCACGAAGTCTTTTCCGAGTCGGCCCGTTACATCGGGATTGGCCAACCCAGTAGTCCCTACGTGCTTTCGAGCCTCACGCTTCGGATCGAGGTGGACGCTTACGACAGCATGATTGCCGGGCGCATTACTCCGGAAGAAGCCGCACTTGAGGCAGCTTGGCGCATCAATCGCGAAATTGAGGTGACGCTGGACAGCAACCCAGCCCTCCAAGGTCCCTACGCCGAGGCCGTGGCGCGCCAAAGGCGGATTGATGCCCTGCGCGCAGCCGGTGAACCGGTCCCGTTGGCGTGGATCGATAATCCTTTTCACCGGGACTATTACCGGCATCAAGGTTGGCTTGCCGAGTCGCCGGAAGATGCAGGAAAGGAGGGCCGATGAGGGCGAGTTCGGTCAGTCGACGTCAGCTTGGAATAGGCCTGCTCTTCCTCGCGCCCAACATCATCGGGTTTCTCGTTTTTACGTTATTCCCGCTGGTGGCCAGTTTCGGCATGGCGTTCACCGACTGGGATGTGCAGCGCCACAATCTCTTTCGCGATGATCCCCTGCGGTTCGTGGGCTTCGACAATTTTGCGCGTCTTTTCACCCATCCGGATTTCTACCACTTTCTGGGCAACACCTTTTTCCTCATGCTGGGTTTGCCGGCTGCGATTGGAGGCAGTTTGGTGGCGGCCCTGCTGTTGACCCGGGCGGGTAAGAGTCGGTTGGCGATGCGCACCGCGCTCATCGTCGCGGGGGGGATTTTTGTGCTCAGCAGCATGGTCCTGATGTGGGGCGGGGTGGAGAGCAACGGCCTGCTGTTTCTGTTCGGCTCGCTGATGGCGACCATTCTGGTGTTCGGCGCCTGGTCGGGTGGGCTGCTTTATCGGACGATGTTTTATTTGCCGCACTTCACGGCGGGGGTGGCGACGTTTGTTTTGTGGAAGAAGCTCTACAATCCGCAGAGTGGTCCCATTAATCAGGCTCTGGCCCCGGGTCTTGATCGATTGGCCGCGATCGTAAACGGCGGAGGCGGGTGGGTTTTCGGATGGGTCTTGCCGGCGGTGCTCTTCGGGATGGTGTTGGCGGCCATGGGATGGCAGGTGAAACGCCTGCGGCAGAAGATTCGCGATGGCGAATTGGGTTGGTTGACTCGCGTGGCCGGAGCGGTCGGGGTGGCCGTGCCCATCGGCTTGATCGGTGGGTGGCTGCAAGGCGACGGGACGACGGGATGGCTGGCGGCGACGGTTGCCGGGGGGGGGATGTTGGCTGCCACTCAGGTCCGCACCGATCCGCTGTGGCGGGACCGCGTGCGGGCGGCGACAGGATTGGGGGGAGAGTTGATCGTGACGATGGCCGTGATCACGGTCTTGGCGGCGGTGGGAGGTCTGGCGGTGGTCGGAGTGCATTTACCGGCGATGGCGGCGGATGGGCTCGAGCCGCCGAATTGGCTGGGCAGTTTCCAATGGTCCAAACCGGCGATCATGATCATGGCGCTCTGGGCGGCGATCGGCTCCAATAACATGATCCTCTACATGGCGGGTCTGAGCAACATCTCGCCTGAGCTCTATGAAGCCGCGGACATTGACGGGGCGACGCGTTGGCAGCGTTTTTGCCACGTGACCTGGCCGCAGCTGGCGCCGATCACCTTTTTCATCGCGGTGATGAGTGTGATTCACGGCCTGCAAGGAGGCTTCGAGATGGCGCGAACCATGACCGGGGGCGGACCGGCGGGATCGACGACCACGCTCAGTTATTTTATCTACATGGAAGGCTTTGAAACCGGCCGCCTCGGGTATGCCTCGGCCGTGGCCTGGGTGCTCTTTGCCCTCGTCTTCACCCTCTCGTTTTTGAACGTCAAATTTGGCAACCGCTATGTCAACGACTAGCCCCAAATCCCATCAGCGCGAACGCGCGTTGCCGCTTCATCTCCTGCTGTGCCTGCTGAGTTTGGCGATGATCGGGCCGTTCGTTTGGATGGTGTTGACCAGTTTCAAAACGCTGCCCGAGGTGGCGGCGGAGCACTGGGTTCCGAACGAATGGCAGTGGGGCAATTACCTCGAAGTGTTCGAGGTGATTCCGTTCACGCGCTTCATCTGGAACAGTCTCCTGATCGCTGGCTGGGTGACGTTTTTGCAGGTGCTGACCAGTGCCATGGCTGCGTTCAGTTTCGCGCGCCTGCAGTGGCCGCATCGCGATCGGATATTTTTCCTCTATCTCGGCACCATGATGCTCCCGGGCTTGGTGATGCTGATTCCGAATTATCAGCTCATGGTGCATTTTGGTCTGGTCGATTCCTATCTGGGACTCGTGCTCCCGGCGGCGTTCAGCGCGTTTGGCACCTTCCTCCTGCGCCAGTTCATGCTGAGCATTCCTTCGGCCCTGGATGAGGCGGCCGCGATTGATGGGGCGACCCCTTGGCAAATTTTCTGGCAGGTGATTCTGCCACTGAGTCGCCCGGGTCTGCTGACGCTTTCGATCTTCACTTTCATGGGCAACTACCACAGTTTCTTCTGGCCGTTGGTCATGATCAAAAGCGTGGAAAAATACACCCTGCCGGTAGGGTTGCTGCACTTCGATTCCAGTTATGGCCAGGCTACCAACCTACTCATGGCCGCCGTGACGATGTCGGTCGTGCCGCTCATCATCGTGTTCACATTGTTGCAACGTCACCTCATTAGCGGCATTCAAGTGGGTGCGGTCAAAGGCTGACCTTTCGATTTTGTCACTCTACCCTCCCTGCCATGTCTGAACGTCCGAACATCCTCCTCGTCACCACCGATCAACAACGCTGG
>CAXBOL010000260.1:0-6709 GCA_963977295.1 uncultured Opitutaceae bacterium | reverse complement strand
CGCGATGATGGTCGAGAATCTGAATGCGGGCTATGGCTTGTTCAGCCCGATCAGAGATCCGGTGGAACTCGGCCTGCGCGACCTATTGGAGAAAAGCATAGATTTTGTCGAGGAGTGCGTGGCCGGTCAGCTTGCGCTTCGGGAACCAATCGTAGGACTCGAATTCCTAGACGCCTTGATGGCTACTGATGCCGAATCGCCACTCCAGATCGTTTCACTCAATCATGATACCCTGATTGAAACGCATTTGTCTGCTCACGACATTTCCGACGGCTTCGTGAGCTTATCATCGGATGCCGAGGAATTCGACCCCGAGGATTTCGAGAGTGCGCGACCTTTTCGTGTCAGGCTCCTCAAACTACACGGATCAATCAACTGGTTCCGCTATCGTATCGCGAACTCCCCCAATGACCGGATTCTGAAGGTCCTGTCGAAGGATCGGAATCACATTAAAGGAGCAAATGGCGAAGACTTGTTTCAGCCGCTGAATCGTTTGCTACTGGCGGGAACGACCAATAAGGAACTCGCCTATGGGTCAGGTGTATTCATCGAGCTGATGTATCAGTTTCAGAAACGTCTCAAGGAAACCTCCTTGCTCATTGTGTCCGGCTACGGCTTTGCGGACAAGGGCATCAACAACCGGCTTTGGGCTTGGCTGGATACGCTGCCAGAAAATCGACTGATTGTTCTTCACAACAACATCGACGACCTGAGACGAAACGCGAAGCCCTCGTTCTGCTCCAACATGGATCGTCACAAAAACTCAGGGAAATTCGTGATCATGGATAAATGGATGTGCGACTGCTCTCTCGATGACCTCAAACGCGAACTGCGCTTCGCGACCAAGGAATCAGCCAACGATTGATTGTCATTCGATGAGTTCAGGAGAGATCTACCAAGTGCCGACGTTGAGCGCCCAGTCCAAGGACTGTGGATCGCTCTTTTCGATGTGGCAGCACTTCGATCGCGATGGGGTGCGTGTTGTTTTCGATTTTACTTCCTGCACCTTCATCCGGCCCCGTGCGGTGGCCTTTCTGGGTGGCTTGATTCGATTGATCGAGAGTCGGGGAGGCGTCGTTTTTATAGATTGGGACACCATGTCTTCAGCCGTCTCCATGAATTTGGCCCAGAACGGATTTAAGCAGGCCTTCGGGGGCGGGGCCACGCCCTGGCAAGGAAACTCGATCCCCTACCTCGAGCACCGTGAAAGCGAACCAAAGACCTTCGCTGAGTTCGTCCAGCGCACATGGCTCGACCGTGGTTGGCTCGGTGTAAGTGATCAATTGGCTCAAGCGCTAACCAGCAGCGTAGGCGAAATCTACGTTAACGTGTTCGAACATGCCGATTCGGCGGTCGGCATTCATTGCTGCGGCCAATATTACCCAAATCTGAAAGAGCTATCGCTCACTTTAATCGACTTTGGGGTGGGTATCCCGACGTCGGTGCGCCGTTACCTGAAAACGTCGGGTTCGCCTACCTGGTCGTCGGACGCGAAATGCCTGGAATGGGCGTTTCGTCCGGGGACTTCCACCCGTGCGGGCGGTTTGAGCGGTGGTCTGGGCCTCGATAATCTTTGTGATTTCGTGAAGGCAACTCGTGGAAGCTTAGAGATTTACAGTCGCGGAGGACAAGGGGTGCTGAGGAAGGGTCTCATGCGTTACGACAACCGTGCCGATGATTTCGGTGGAACCATGATCACGATTCGCGTTCCCTGCGATGATCGATATTATGTCCTTGGCTCAGAAATCGCTCTGCTTAATCCTTTTTGATCCCCGTGCTTATGATCCTTTCTGTAAAAACCATCGTCGGTGAGGTCTGTATGACCCGCAATGATGGCCAGAAGCTGCACGACAGCTTCCGCCCCCAATTGGATGCTGGTGAAGTCGTGACCCTCGACTTCAGCGGCACGACCACGTTTGTTTCCGCCTTCTTCAACACGGCCATCGGTCAATTGCTCCAATCCTACACCAAGGATCAATTGAGCAAAAAGTTGGTCATTCGAAACGTGCCCAACGCGGCCGTGGGTCCGCTCCAGAAGGCCATCGATACGGCAAATCGCTACTACCGCGATCCGGCCTATCGTGCCGCCCTCGAACAGGTGCTCACCGAACAGTCTGAACTCGTTTAAATGGCGCAAGCCTACACCGTTCGGGCGCGAATTGTTGACCTGAAGGATCACCGACCATCTCGCGGCGAATCGTATCTCATCGATACCAACGTGCTGTGGTGGGCAAGCTACCCTTTCGCTCCGGAGACTCCGAGCCCACCACGATATTATCAAACGGAGGATTACCCGGAGTTTCTTAAAGCCGCCAAAGTAGCCGGAGCCCAACTACACTGGTCTCCGCTTTCTTGGCCCGAACTCGCACACCATATCGAACGGACGGAGTTCGCTGTCGCGAAGTATTACGGCGCTCCCAATACCGATCACCTCAAAGCCTACCGACATGGCGACGCCCAAGAAAGAGAGCGCGTCGTGCAGGCGATCGAAGATGCTTGGGGAATGGTAGAATCACTGGCGACCCCGCTACCGATTGCAGCACTCGATCAAGCTGCGGTGAATCAAGCTCGCTCCGGATTAAAAACCTGCGGCGTAGACGGCTACGACCTGTTCCTCGTCGATAGCGTCCGGGCGAGTGGAATCACCGGAATTATTACCGACGACGGGGACTTCTGCACCGTGCCCGGCATCACAGTGTTCACCGCGAATAGATCCATGCTCAGTGCCGCCCAACGGTGATATGAGGAGGTAAGGTAAAAGACGATTACCCGATTTCGGGCCACACGACAGGTCCACCATGACCTTGCGTTCTTATCCTCTTGGCGACTCTGCGTTAAAATCCGTCTTCTTGTTCAAACTGATGGGATCACTCATACCGCAACGCCTCCATGGGGCTAACGCGTAGCGCCCGCCACGCCGGCACCAAACACGCCATCGTGCCGGCGAACATGAGCACCAGGAAGGTGCCGCCAAACGTCGGAGGATCGCCCGGTTCGACGCCATACATGAACGACCCTAAAAGTTGGCCAGCAAAATAAGCCATCACGAGTCCGAGCGACATCCCGATCACGAGCTGCACGCCCCCCTGACGCAGAACCAATTTCACGACACTTCCAGGTGTGGCCCCCAGCGCCATCCGCACGCCGATCTCCTGCGTGCGCTGGCTCACACTGTAGGCCATTACACCGTAGATTCCCACCCCGGCCATGACCAGGGCCACGCCGCCGAAGATGCCAAAGATCCACGCAAAGAGTTTCTTAAAAAACAGCGCCACATCGAGGTGCTCCTGCAGCGGTTGCGCCCAATAAATGGGAAGGTCAGGGTCGAGTTTGCGCACTTCCTCGCGCATCAGTTGCGCCGTCGCCGTGACATCACCATCCACCGTGCGGACAAACAGCGAGTTATACCGAATCGCTTCCTGTCCCAACGGCCGGTAAAATTCCGGTCCGACCTCTTCCTCAAAATCCCCTTGATAAATGGACGGAATCACGCCCACCACCGTCACCCATGGCGCGTCCACCACTTCGTCGGTATCGCCGAATTTGAAACGCTGCCCGACCGCATCTTGCCCCGGCCAAAATTTCTCGGCCGCCGTCGTGTTGACGATGGCCACCAGATCGCGATCCAACGTATCACGATCGTCAAAATCCCGTCCCTTGATCAACTCGACGCCCATCACCTGTAGCCATCCCGGCGAGATAAACCCGTTGCCCGCTTCCGGCTGCCGCGCCCCGCCCGACAAGGCCGAATTTTCCAAGACGACCGCATCGGTGCCGTCCCAAGTCGGTAATCGTGACGAGAGGCCCACCGCGACCACTTCGGGCCGACGAGCGAGGTTCTGCTGCAGGTTCTGGTAAAACGAAATCATTCGCGCATTGTCCGTGTATTGTGCTTCGGGCAGGCCGACCCGCGCCGTCATGATACCCTCCGGCTCGTAGCCCAACGGGATGTTGGCCGCTTCGATTACCGATCGAATCATCAAGCCCGACATCACCAACAAAACACAAGAGAACGCGACTTCCGCCACGACCAGAATACGCGTAAGTTTGCCGGAAGAAGCCCCGGTCGATCCGCGCGACGCGTCGTTCAAAAACGAGGTCAGGTTCGGACGCATCATGCGCACGGCCGGCATCAATCCTGCCACGAAACAGCTAAATAATGCGGCGCCAAACACGTAGACCAACACCAACCAATCCATCTCCCACTTTAACCACGGAGGCGGACCATCACCCGAGGTGGCCATGGCGTAGGCAAATGCATCCAACAACCCCTGCGCCAAGGGGAGTCCCAACACGGCGCCCGCAACCGCCAGCACGAAACTTTCCAACAACAACAATCGCAACGTGCGCCCTCGCGACGCCCCCAACGCCGCACGAATCGCCATTTCCTTGGCCCGCGCCCCGCCTCGCACGAGTAGCAGGTTTGCGACGTTCGTGCAGGCGATGAGCAGCACCATCGATACGGCACCGGTCATGATCGCGAGCATCTTTTTCACCCCCTGACCCACAAAATTATCCCACATCAGCGCGACCCGAATTTCCAAGTCTTCATAGTCCTTGGGATAGGTTTGTTTCCATCGCGCAAAGATGACCTCGAACTCTTGCTGCGCCGCCGTCAGCGACACGCCGGGTTTCAGGCGCGCATCGACCTGGAGATAACGCTCGTCGCGATCTTCGTTGGTGCGGTTGTAACGACGCGGCATCCACAGGTCGCACTCGTTGGGGTAGTCGAACTCACCGGCGGTGACGCCGATGATGGTCGCGACTTCCCCATTCACCCGCATGGTCTGACCTACGACCCGCGAATCAGATCCAAACCGGGTTTGCCAAAGTTTTTCGCTGATCACGACCACCGGGGCGGCATTGGCGAGATCTTCATCGGAGGTCCACCAGCGTCCCATTTTGGGTTTAGCGCCAATGATTTCGAGGCCTGGGCCCGTCATCCAGGTGCCCGTAAATCGTTCGGGAGACAGGTCGTTGCCACTGACGTTGAAGGTGCCCGACTGCATGGCCGAAATCGCCGAGAATGAAGTCTGGGTTTCTCGCAAGTCATTAAACTCCTCCATCGATAATTGCATGCGATCCCAGCCGCGTTCCGGATTGGCGAGGTTGACCGAGATCAGCGAATCCTGATCTTCGTAGGGCAGGCCGCGGAACAACACCGCATTGACGATGCTGAACATTGTGGTGTTCACCCCCAAGCCCAAGGCGAGGGTCAACACAGCGATGGCGGTAAACCCCGGCGACTTGCGCAGGGAACGAAGCGTAAAGCGGAGATCGGAAAGCATGCTGTCCGGTAACACACGGGAACCAGGCTCTGAGTTGCAACATTTCGACTTTTGTTGCGACCATCACCGCAGACTCGTCGCGCAATGGCCTTGCGAGTTACTCCCAAAATCGTGTTTTAAACGAAACCGTCCTCGCCCCTTCCCGTGCTTACCCATCCTCGCCAAACCCGTTCATTGCTCGGCCAAGTCGCCGACGGGGGTCTGTTTATGGTGGCGCTGGGCTCAGCGTATTTCCTCCGGGCGGAATTCCCGCTGCTCAATTTGCCCGAGCTGCAGAGCATCACCGACTATATGTGGTTGTTCCCGTGGGTTGCGGTGATCGGTCCCGCGACGTTGCGTGGTCAAGGGTTTTACGATCAGCCCCGACTCACCTCGCGCTGGGGGATCATGCTGATTATCGTCCGGAGTTGTCTCTACACCGTGCTGGGCACGATTTTGTTTCTGTTTCTCATTCGCGCCCAAGCCGCTCGCTCGGTCGTCATTCTCGTCGGCGGCTTCGGTGGTTTCCTCGTTTATCTTCGACACGAACTGACGCGTTGGGGCGCCGGAAACACGGTCTGGCAACGCCGGGTGCTCTGGTTGGGCACCCCGGCCGAAACCGCTCGGGCGCAGGCCGCCTTATCCGGACTGGAGCGGGAGGCGTTGATCACCGTCGGCACCCACGACGCGGACACGCTGGATGCACCGACTTTGATCGCAATCCTGCATCGGGAATCGATTGATGCGGTTATCGCGAGCTTGGCGGGCTCTGACCCAGCTCGCCTTGATCCGCTCTTCACTGCCTGTGAAGAGGAAGGCATCGAGTTGCTAATTCGCCCCGGTCTCGCATTGAGCTCCCCTTGGCGGATGGCGGTGGATGACTTCGGGGGCGAACCCGTGCTCTACGTGCGAGCGCAGACCGCATCGCCCACGAGTTTGGCTATCAAACAGGCCTTCGACTATCTGGCGGCCGCCGCGCTGCTCATGGCCTTGCTCCCCCTTTTTATCGTGATCGGGATCGCCGTGAAACTCACGTCGCCCGGCCCCGTGATTTTCCGCCAAGAGCGCGGCGGCCGCAACGGACGCGCGTTTCACATGCTGAAATTTCGCTCCATGCGTGCCGGAGCCGAGGATGAACAGGCCGCCCTCGCGGACCAGAACGTGTTGAAAGGCCCGGCCTTCAAGCTCGATCTGGATCCTCGGGTGACTCCTTTGGGGCGGTTCCTGCGGCGGCACAGTCTGGATGAGTTGCCCCAATTGTGGAATGTGTTGCGCGGTGAAATGAGTCTGGTCGGCCCGCGCCCGCTCCCGCTGGCCGAAGTCGCCGCGATCGCCCAGGGCCGGGATCGACGACGCCTCAGCGTGAAACCCGGCCTCACCGGACTTTGGCAAGTGAGCGGCCGCAGCGATCTTGCCGATTTCGCCGATTGGGTGCGTCTCGA
>CAXBOL010000259.1:0-6746 GCA_963977295.1 uncultured Opitutaceae bacterium | reverse complement strand
GGCGTCGGTTCCCCTAAAGCTACCTTCTCTCGCCATCTCAGCCCTCCAGAAATCCGGCCTAGCCGAACTCGAGTCAAAAATCACTGAATTCGCTGACCAACTTCGCCCGAAAGACACTGGGGACCAAATCGCCATCAACGCCCGCCATGCAGACGCCTTGCGCAGGGCCCACGACTGCCTCCACTTGGCCCAACTGAACATTGCCCAAAACGGCCCCACCGAACTTCTAGCCAGTGATCTACGAGGAGTTCTCGAGGCTTATGGTGAAATCGGGGGACGAATTGACAACGAAGCCATGCTCGATCGCCTTTTTTCAACCTTTTGTATAGGTAAATAGATGCTATTCAACGCTTTACCTTATGACGTAATCATCTGCGGCGGCGGTCACGCTGGCTGCGAAGCCGCCCTTGCCGCCTCCCGCATGGGCGCCTCCACCCTCCTACTGACCGGCAATATCGATACCGTCGCGGCCATGAGCTGCAATCCTGCCATTGGCGGACAGGCCAAGGGCCAGATGGTCCGAGAAATCGATGCACTGGGTGGAGAGATGGCTATCAATACCGACGTCACCGCTATTCAGTTCCGCTTGCTGAATGAATCAAAAGGCCTAGCGGTCCAATCCCCTCGTGCCCAGTCCGACAAGAAGGCCTATCAGTTCCGGATGAAGCACACCTTGGAGATGCAACCCAACCTGCAACTCTTCCAAGCCACCGTCACCGGCCTTGTATTCAAGGGCAATCGTGTCACCGGCGTGCGCACCAATCTGGATCTGGAGTTTGGAGGAAAAACCGTCGTCGTCACGACCGGCACATTCCTCCGGGGCCTGATGCATATCGGCCAAAACAAAAATGAAGGTGGACGTATGGGCGACTTTACCGCCAAAACCCTTTCCGCCAGCTTTGAAGAAGTCGGCATTGAACTCCAACGGCTCAAGACCGGCACCCCGCCCCGCCTACTCGGACGCAGCCTGGACTTCAGCAAGATGACCGAGCAGCGAGGCGATGAAACGCCTACCCGGTTTGCTTTCAGTGATACGCGCCAAGACACGGATTTGTTCCACGTGGAACAAACGGGGGAGGAACGCCTCGGCTGGCCCCCCGGAACCAATCAATTATCGTGCTGGATGACTCACACCACCGAGGCAACGGCACAGCTAGTTCGAGACAACTTAACCAAGTCTGCCATGTATTCCGGCGAGATTTCAGGCACTGGACCTCGCTACTGCCCCAGCATTGAGGATAAGTTTGTGCGGTTCGCCGATAAACCACGCCATTTGCTCTTTCTCGAGCCCGAGGGGCGAACCACCAATGAATACTACGTGAATGGCTTATCCACCTCGCTACCGTTCGATGTGCAGGTCGCCATGGTTCACACCGTGCCCGGCCTGGAAAAAGCCGAACTGCTTCGTCCGGCTTACGCGGTGGAATACGATTTTGCGCCACCGACCCAACTTTTCCCCTCCTTAGAGTCAAAAAAGGTCGAGAATCTGTTTTTTGCCGGCCAAATCAACGGAACCTCCGGCTACGAAGAAGCCGCCGCCCAAGGCCTCGTTGCCGGCGTAAATGCCGTGCACAAGACCCGCGACGAGCCACCGATGATTATCGGTCGCCACGAAGCCTATATCGGAGTGCTGATCGATGATCTCGTGACGAAGGGCACGCGGGAGCCCTACCGCATGTTCACGAGCCGAGCCGAACATCGTTTGCTCTTCAACCATGCTAGCGCCGAATTGCGGTTGCTGGTCCACGCCCGTGACAACGGCTTGGTGGGCGCGAACCGCCTGCAGCGGATTGAGGAAAAAGTTGGACGAATAATGCACTGGATTAAAACGCTGGAAGCTCAGCGTCCCGGAGGAGGGCAGGGGACCTACGGCGATCGAATTCGACGCGCCACCAACGGACAAGGAGACTGGCCCGACCTTCCTTTAGACTTCACTGCATTGAGTGATGAAACCCAAAAAGAGGTGATCTACCGGGTCAGTTATAGGGGTTATTTGGAGCGCGAAGAGCGCCAGGTTGCCAAACTCGCCGACATCGAAAAAGTAAAAATTCCCGCCGGACTCGACTTCCTCGCGATCAAAGGACTTCGGCGCGAAAGCGCTCAGAAACTCGCTGACACCCAACCTTTCAGTCTGGGTCAGGCCAGTCGCATCAGTGGAGTTAACCCTTCCGATATCAGTATTTTACTCATCTACTTTGAAGCGCAGCGCCGACGCAAAACATCCCCTTAAATTACTAACGCCATATTCTTGCAGGCTTTGTAACATTTGTGAAACGAGCGTTGATTCGACTGGGAGAAGGGAAAAAGTCAGCTATGGTTGGGCCCAATGTCAGAGAATCCTCGCAAGAAAATTTTGGTCGTCGACGACGAATCAGATGTAGCTGATTTGGTCGCCTACCATTTGAAAGCGAAAGGGTTCGCGGTGGAAACCGTGAACGACCCCAATCGGAGTATCGGCACCGCCCGTTCATTCCTGCCTGATCTGGTCATTCTCGATGTGATGATGCCCGAACTCAATGGGATCCAAATCTGCCGCATGCTGCGCGCCGACCCAAAACTTCAGACCGTGCCCGTTATCTTCCTCACCGCCAAGGTGGAAGAAAACGACCGCATCCAAGGCCTCGAAACTGGCGCAGATGACTATATCTGTAAACCTTTCAGCACCAAAGAATTAATTCTTCGCGTGCAAACAATTCTTCGTCGCACCAGTGAGAAAGTCGTCAATGCTCCCGCCAAACTGGTGGCGGGCGGAATCGTCTTGGACATCGAGCGTCACGAGGTCGCAATCAATGAAAAGGTCGTCGATTTGACGGCCACCGAATTTAAGCTGCTGCATCTCCTCATGGAACGGCGGGGCAGGGTGCAAACCCGGGAGCACTTGCTAATCAACGTCTGGAATTACGAAACCGAGATCGAAACTCGCACGGTCGACACCCACGTCCGCCGGTTGCGGGAAAAACTCGGAGACGAAGCTGATTGGATTGAAACGATTCGCGGAGTCGGCTATCGCATGGCCGAGCGCAAGGTTCAGGATTCGTCGGCTTAGTTGAGCCCACGCATGCTTTCACCGCGTGCCCCCCCTCGAATGCTTCAAGTTGTTTCAGTTGCTCTCGGCATCGCGCTCCTCGTCACGTGGTTGAAATTACGCGGCCACCGCCGTGCCTTGGCCAGTATCAGGCAATCGATCATCCGTCGTCAGCCCTTTCTACGTGATTCCCAACCCGGCGCCTCCGGGGTGGAATGGGATGAGTTCTGCGCCACGACCAACGAATTATTAAATGAATTGGGCAAACTCCAGCAGCAGCAGACCGGGCAGCTTACCCAACTGGAAGCCACCCTCGTCAGTCTCAAAGAGGCCGTGCTCGTGGTGGACAGCCGAAACCATATCATGCTAGCTAACAATGCGTTGCAGCAGATTTTTCCTAAAGCGGTCAAAATCATCGACCAACGCCTCGAAGTGGTCCTGCACAGCGTCTCCTTTCTTAACTACGTCGAAGCGGTTAAGCGCGGCGAAGCGGATCCTCAATATCCAATCGAATTTGTGGACGGCGCGGACACCCGCTGGGTTGAAGTCACCGGATCCACCATTCCTCCGCTGGACGGGCGCAAAGGGGAGTGGGCGCTCTTCGTGCTCCACGATATCACCCGACAAAAAATGCTCGAACTTGTGCGTAAAGACTTCGTGGCCAACGTTTCCCATGAACTACGCACCCCCTTGAGTGTGATTAAAGGCTACGTCGAAACCTTGGTGGATGGCCACGACGACATGCCACGCGAAGATCGGGCCCGCTTTCTGGATACCATTCATCGTCACACCGAACGCCTCAATTCACTCCTGGAGGACCTTCTCACGCTCTCCCGACTCGAATCCATTAATCCCGGCCTACGTCGAGAGTCGGTCAACCTCAGCACTCTGGTCGGTCAAATCGTGGATGACTATCGCAGTCGGCCTGCAGCACAGCAACACGCCATCCACTTCCAGTCCGATCCTGCGATCGAAAAGCTTCTCCTCGATCCGCTCAAGTTGACCCAGGTTTTTGCCAACCTGTTGGACAACGCCCTCAAATACACGCCGGCCCACACTAAGATCTCGATCACCACACGACTCCGGCGCGATGAAGTCGAAATTCGATTCGCCGACAATGGTCCGGGTATCCCAACCGACGACTTACCCCACATCTTCGAGCGATTTTACCGGGTAGAGAAAGGGCGATCCCGGGAAAAAGGCGGAACTGGACTCGGACTCAGCATCGTAAAGCACATCGTCCAGCTCCACGGCGGCCAAGTGAAAGTCGAAAGCGGGGGAGGGCAGGGGACCTCATTCATTATAAGTATCCCCGTCGCGATAAATCGTAACGGGAAGTAGATTCTGCGGCAGCGACGCAACCAGTAAAAACCGCAGTTTAAGTTGAAGCGAAAAGTTTAAGTCATTATTTGGCTATGACTTACGTCGGAAGTGACGGGCCCCACCATTCATCCCGAGGATGAAGCATCTTCGCGTCGCCCCGAGTCCCATCAGTCTTACTTTGCTGCCTTTGCGTCTCTACGTTGAAATTCGTCGGCGTAATTCAGGACTACTTGGGCTTGCACCCGCTGCGTCGGAGCGGTTTACCCCCGCCCATGCCGATTGAAGAGGCGCAACGCATTCACCACCACCGCATCCAGCA
This sequence comes from uncultured Opitutaceae bacterium, assembly GCA_963977295.1. Classification (GTDB taxonomy): domain Bacteria; phylum Verrucomicrobiota; class Verrucomicrobiia; order Opitutales; family Opitutaceae; genus Actomonas. The sequence goes on along the minus strand of CAXBOL010000259.1, from coordinate 2,079 downwards.
AGTGCGAGACGCATTAGCGTCCGTGCCATTGCTGCACCCGGCTCTCACCCTCGAGGTTGGCTGCGGCCACGGTCATTTTCTCACCGCCTATGCTGCGGTCCACCCCAGCGAACACTGTATCGCTCTAGATATCATCGCCGACCGTCTCGAGCGGGCGGAGCGCAAAACCACCAAAGCCGGTCTGACCAATGTGAATTGGCTCCGGGCCTCCGCCGCCGAATTCCTTGAAGCCATCCCTCCTGAGGTGCGCTTCCGTGGGCGGATCTTCATTTTGTTTCCCGATCCCTGGCCCAAGCGAAAACATTGGAAAAACCGTCTGATCCAGCCCGAGTTTCTCGATCAACTCGCAGCGCACACGGCGCCTGGCATCGAAATGTGTTTCCGCACCGACTACGCCCCTTACTTCGAAGCTGCCTCACACATCATTGCCAACCACCTCCTGTGGGACATCGACGCAGCAACCCCATGGCCCTTTGAAGCCAAGACGGTTTTCGAAGCGCGAGCTTCGGGATTTCAATCCCTGATTGCCAAGCGAGCAGCCCCCTGAGAATCGGTCACTCGCCACAAAAAGCCCACCATTTGGACAGATTAGCACATCCTTACGCCTAAGATGGTCGCTGCTAATGAGTGACCTTAGCGGTGATAGAACAGGTTTCAGGGGTTGACGGGCACAATATCGATCCCATACGCCTTTCCTTCCTGCACTTCAACAGCACGACTGCGTCTCCATGTCCCGAGTAAATAAACTCTCCCTTCTCCCTCTGCTCCTCGCGAGTGCCTCATGGGCATTGGCTGCGGGCGACGGAGCCGGCGTGTCTCCTCGAGCCGAACCCCTTTTCTTCGGTGATTTTATCACCAACTCGATTATTACCGGGTGGGTTTTTTCGGCCATCGTCGTCGTGTTGATCATGAAGATGGTCGGAAAACCTTCCATCGTGCCTTCCAAAGGTCAGGCCGTCATGGAGGCCCTTATCAGCGGACTACGTGATTTGTTCGAGCCGATTGTGGGCAAGAAAGCGTTTCCTGCCGCGTTTCCGATTCTGGTTACGCTCTTCATCTTTATTCTCCTGAATAACTGGATGGGACTCATTCCCGGCGTCGGCACCATTGGCTGGCATGGCACTGACTCCCATGGCGCACCGCACTTTACGCCTCTGATCCGCCCGTTCACATCTGACTTCAACGGCACCATCGCGTTGGCCCTCCTTTCTTTCGGTGCTTGGTTCATCCTCGTGATGAAGTATGCCGGTCCGAAAATGTTGTTCGTCGACCTCTTCGGCAACAAGGCCGACAAAAAAGAAACTCCAGGTTGGCTCTATCCTATCCTGACCTTGGTCTTCTTGGTCGTCGGGTGCATCGAAGTATTTTCGATTTTAATTCGTCCTTTCACCCTCTCCGTTCGTTTGTTCGGCAACGTATTTGGCGGTGAAAATCTCCTCCACGGCACCGGCTTCTTCTTCATCTTCTATTTCATGGAGTTGTTGGTCGGTCTCATTCAGGCCGTGGTATTCACGCTCCTCAGCTCCGTCTACATCGGCTTGATCTGTAACCACGGCGACGATCACGATCACGACGACGAACACGCCTCCGCTCACTAAACACTTTACCGCCGGGAGTATGCCAAGAGCGTGCACGGCGGCAACCAAACCACAAACACATCACACATCATGTTCATTGCTGAAATCACCGGAAACATCGCTAGCGGTCTCGGTCTCCTCGGCGCCGCCATCGGCGTCGGACTCATTGGCTTCAAAGCCGCTGAAGCCGTCGGTCGCAATCCAGGCGCTTCGGGTAAGATCCTCGTTCAGGCTATTATCGGTATGGCCCTCGCCGAAGGTCTTGGTATCCTCGCGTTGTTCCTCGCCAAATAAGCAGGCTTAACTTTGTCGCGCCGCGACCCTCTTCCGAGTCAACGGCGCGACCCTTCCTTTTTCGCTTCATCAACTTCTTACTGATATGCTGACCAACCTCATCCTTGCCGCGGCCCATGCAGAGGCCACTCCTGGCGTGCTGGAACAATTCGGACTGGGTGAATTCGGTATCGAAGCCCGCTACATTGTTTTGCAGCTGATTGGCTTC
>CAXBOL010000258.1:0-6751 GCA_963977295.1 uncultured Opitutaceae bacterium | reverse complement strand
CCGGAAGATTCAAAGTGATGACCGGGCTCGCTTCGATCGGCGCAGCCTCGGGAGGCATGGTTTCATCCGCGGGGGCAGGTTCAGGCAACACAGGATCGGACACCGACGCCCGCTCAGCGGCTTCCTCAGTCAGGTCGACCGCGGTGGTATCTGCCAGTGCCACCGTGGTATCCGAACCATCGTCGTGGAGTAGAAACCAAACACCTCCCCCGGCGCCGAAGAGTAAAACGGCCGCAATGAGGATGAAGGTTGCCGGGATTTTTTTGTCGGAGCGCTGACGTCTCGCGGTGAAAACGGGATTTGATTCCGGTGCAGGATCGTCCGCACTGCCGCCTCTTGCCGTTGAGCTGGGAGGCGGTGGTGGTGGCGGCGGGATTGTAGCCCCTGGTTGGCCCTTGGCTGCAGCTTCGGACTGCTGCTTTTGCGCTTTCTTCAGGGCTTCGTTGATCAAACTCATTTAATTGTCCTCGGGAACGTCGTAGGCCGGCGGTTAAAAGGTCAAACGCCGCACATCCTTGATGGCTCGGCGAACATCCCAGTAATTCACTTCGTCCGATTCTCGGATATAGGAAGCCAAAAGTGCCTTGTCGCAAACGTTGTTGATGATACGCGGAATTCCCTGCGAATAGCGATGAATTCGGCGAGCTGCCCAAGTCGTGAAATAGGGCCTCCCCTGACTGCCGGCCAAAGTCAGACGATGACGGATGTAGTGGGAAACGTCTCTGCGCGTGAGCGGATTCAATTCGTAGTGAACGAGAATCCGTTGCCGCAGCTGCCGCAATTCGGGCAGACCCAGAATATCTTTTAACTCCGGTTGCCCCATCAAAATAATCTGCAGCAGCTTTTGCTTGTCGGTTTCCAAGTTCGAGATGAGCCGAATTTGCTCCAGCACCTCAAAAGAAAGATTCTGGGCCTCATCGATGATGAGCACGATTTCCCGACCGGAACTGATCCGCTGCAACAACACCTGCTGCATTTGGGCGATCAGATCATGCAGACCCTGCCCCGCCGGAGTCTCACCCAATTCCCCCAAAATCGCCTTGAGCATCTCCATTTCATTGATGCGCGGATTCAGGATCAACGCGGTATCCCATTCGGAGGCGTCGAGCTCATTGAGTAAACGCCGACACAACGTGGTCTTTCCGCACCCTACCTCGCCCACCAGCACAATGAATCCCTTCCTTTCCTCCAATCCATACAGCAGGTGCTGTAAGGCCTCTTGATGAGTAGGACTTAGGTAAAGGAATTTCGGATCCGGCGTAATGTTAAACGGCATCTCATTGAGGCCGTAGTAACTCTGATACATAGATCCCGGAGCTTGTGGTCCGAAGATCGAAAAGCACGAAAAAAGGACTGCGTAATAATCCGCCTCGTCCCTTTTAATCTAAATTAACCGATTCACTCATCAATCGCAGTTCAACCATGACGGGCCGATGATCGCTCGCGACCGTGACTCCCGGACCGTCGTAAACCACCCCGACTTCACTGGACATCACAGCCTGCAAAGATTTTGACACCATGATGTGATCAACTCGCGAATACACATCGTTCCGCCAATAGCGATGCGTCCACGTTTCGCCCCGGGAGTCCGCCACCGGCACTAGATAACTCAATGGCAAATCACCGCGTTGCGCAAAGGCTCGCACCGCGCGATCCACGGGGCCGTCGTTGAAATCACCCGCGATCATGAACAGTCCCGTGCGGGGGTCCGGAAACAATTCCAGCACCCGGTCCCGTGCTGCCGTCGCTTCCCGCCCGCGACGAATCTCGGCCTCCGGATCATCGCTTCGTTCGGTCAGCCGGCTTTTGAAATGAACCACAAATAACGCCAGTTCCCCTGCCGCGGTGTCAAATCGCACCTCCAGCATCCCGCGTTTCACCCCTTCCCGGCCATTGAAATATTTGAATTCCAAATCGTCATGTCGTCGCACTTGGGCAAAGGGACGGCGACTCAGCACCCCCACCTTCCGCGACGAATCTCCCGCGGTTAACACCACACTGTAAGGGTAGTCGACCCCTTCGCCCTTCAAGTCCCTTTGCAACTCGCGCAGAAACATCTCACCGCCCACTTCCTGCAACGCCAGCACGTCGGCATTCAGGTCCTGGATCACTCGGCGCAACGCCGTCTTTTCGCGTTCGGGCTTCGGATACTCGGTCAGGTAGGCGCCTTCGATTTGTCGATTCGTCAGATTATAATTCGCGAGATTATAGGTCGCGATCTTCCAAGTCTCGCCTACCGCGAATGACAACAAACTGACGCAGCAGAGAAGTCCCCCCCCCCATTTGAGCCACCGAGTCACGGCTTGTTCCCGAGAAGGGCTTGCTCCCGCTCCACCAACGTGGGGTGAGAATAATAGAATCCGCTGAACCAACGATGCGGCGTCATGTTGCTGAGGTTTTCCGAAGCCAACTTCCGCAGGGCCTCCGTCAGCGGAACAGTGCTGCCCATCGCGTCACGGGCGAACGCGTCAGCTTCGTATTCGTGCTTACGCGACATCAAGTTGCTCAACGGTGAAAACCAAAATGTCACCACTCCGCTCAAGAGCGCGAAGAGCAAGAGCGCGGGAGCAAGTTCGCCGGTGGGGAATCCAAACCCGGACAAGAACCAATCCGCCTGCAACAACCACGCCAACACCCCAAACGACACCAGTAACGTCAGGGCCGACATGGCGATCATCTTGGGAATGTGTCCCTTCTTGTAGTGACCCACCTCATGGGCCAGCACGGCTTCCAGCTGCTCACCCGACATTTGTTCGATTAAGGTATCAAACAACACGATGCGGCGAAACCGGCCAAAACCGGTAAAAAAGGCATTAGAGTGACCAGAGCGCTTGCTCCCATCGATGACTTCGATGGTTGAAGCCTGGAACCCCGTGCGGTTCCCCAAGGCCAACAACCGATCGCGCAGTTCTCCGTCTGGCAACGGCGTCAGTTTATTGAACAAGGGCAGGATCAACTTGGGATAGAGCACCAACATGAGCAGTTGAAACCCAAACAGGAGGGCGAACGCCCATACCCACCACCAAGTTCCAATCCACCCCACCAACGCGAGCAGTCCCCACAGCAGGGGAAATCCGATCACGAACAACAGGCCTACACCTTTGATTTTATCGCTGATCCACAATCCGGGTTTACTCTTGTTAAAGCCGAATCGTTCCTCCAAGCGAAACTGCCCCCACCAATCAAACGGTAAACTTGGGATCGAAAGGATGATCATCACGAACAACACATAGAGGGCGTCATCCCATTTTGCGCCCGGGGACCAGGCCGCGACATGCGCGAACAACCACGGCAGGAATCCACTGGCCAACAGGAGTGCGAGCACTCCGGCGTCAAAAACGAGGTTCAAATTGCCAAACTGATTCTTGGCCAGGGTGTAGGCGACGGACTTGCGGTAGGTTGCCTCATCCATGATCGCCGCCACCCCCGCCGGCGCGCGTTCCGCATGCCGCCGGACTTCCCGCCGATTTAATCCCGCGAGGACTAATTCGGCCACCAGTCGTAATCCGATCAATAGAAGAGCGATCATCAAAACCATGGGCCCACTCAATGCAGTCATCGCGCGGGGGAAATGAAAATCGACGCGCAAGGCGCACGACGAATCTTGAGTCCAGACTTTCCTTCCGCCGCGACCCTTGTCTTTGTTCTTCTTTTCGCTCGCCGTGCCCACTTCCGACTCCGCCTCCCCCCGACCTCTTTCCTTGGGCGTCATTTTCCTGACGCTCTACATCGATCTCATCGGGTTTTCGATCATCTTCCCGTTGGTCCCCGACATCATGGACTACTATCTGGGGATCGAGGGTCAGACCGGACTCCTGGGGTCGCTGGTCGCGGGTTCACAGACTTTGGCGGGATGGTTGGGCAAGGATCACAATTTTGCGGCGGTGCTGTTAGGAGGGGTCCTGAGTTCAATCTACGCTTTGCTCCAGTTCGTGTTTTCCCCGTTCTGGGGTGCAACCAGCGACCGACTCGGTCGGCGCCATGTGCTCTTGATCACCGACGCCGGCACCACCTTTAGCTACTTGCTATGGGTGTTGAGTGGTTCGTTTTGGTTGTTCGTCTTCGCCCGCCTACTGGGCGGTCTATTCGGCGGCAATATATCAGTCGCCACCGCTGCCGTGGCCGACGTCACCAGTCGTAAGGAACGCTCGAAAGCGATGGGGTTGGTCGGCGCCGCCTTCGGACTCGGCCTCGTCACCGGTCCGGGCATCGGCGCGATGACAGCGCAGTTAAATCTGCTCAACGCCCATCCGCATTGGGCGGAATGGGGCGTAAATCCGTTTTCCGTGCCCGCGCTTTTCGCGTTGGGCTTGAGCCTGGTGAACCTCGTCTGGATCTCCGCCCGGTTTAAAGAAACGTTATCGACTGACCGACGAGGCCAGGCCGAAACCGTGCGTTTGCGCCATCCGCTCAAGGCCGCGAAAGAGCTGTCCTCGCCCGTCGTGCGTCGAGTCAACTTGATCGGGTTCACCTTCGCGTTGGCGTTTTGCGCGATGGAGTTTTCCCTGACCTTTCTGGGCGCAGATCGTTTCGGATTCACCGCCAAACAAAACGGCATCATGTTGGCTTACCTCGGCGTTTGCTCAATCATCACCCAAGGCATGATCGTGCGTCGTATGCTGAAAACGCAGTCTGAGACGAAGGTATTGTCGAAGGGACTCATTGGCGCGACCATCGGATTCGTCATCGTCGGCTGGGCCCCATCCGTGCCTATTTTGGCGATTGGGTTAGGCATTCTCGCAGTCGGTGCGGGTCTCGTAAACCCGGCCACCTCCGGGCTTATTTCGCTCTACAGTGGTGAAAGCGAACAAGGCCGGGTGTTGGGAATTTTCCGATCTTTGGGGTCGCTGGCCCGGGCCGTGACCCCGGTGCTCGCGGGGCTGGTCTTCTGGATGCTCGGTAGCGGCGCGGTGTTTGCGGCGGGAGCCGTGCTCGTTTTCGGCGCATGGCAATTTGCCCGGACCCTGCCCGCTCCCGAAAAATGAGCGTTTCGCGACGTCTCCCATTTCTCGGCATGAGCGGCTTGGTGTTGCTCGTGCTTGGGGGAGGCTGTCGGGTCGCAGCGCCGGAGGCGGCGTTGAAACCCATCGATATCGCTCCGATGCCCGTGGTGGCGGACCGCGTCATCGAAACCAGTATCGAATTGCCCATGGAGTTTGTCGGCGGACTCGTGGTGGTGGAAGCCCGCGGCGACGACGGTCCCTGGCGTTTTCTGATCGATACCGGATCATCCACCTGCTTGGTGTCTCCCGAATACGCGATTCGCCATCTGCGCAAACCAGTCGACCCCACCGCCCCCAAGGTCTGGCTGCGCGATGCAACCGGTCGAGCCGCCGCGGCTGAATCGGTGTTACTGGATCGCATTGATTTTGGCGCCGCCAATTTTCAAAATGTGCGAGCGCTGGTTTTCGATTGTCGCGAAATCTCCGATCACCTCGGTATGCAAATCGATGGCGTGCTCGGCTTCAGCCTCTTCAGTAACGCCCGCCTCACCCTGGACTACCCCAGTCGAAAAGTAATCATGTCGTCACTCGACGACGAAACCCCACTGCGGGGCAGCATCCTGCCCTTCACCAGCCACAACGACGTGCCGATGATCCAAATCACCCTGGATAATCGCAGCCTCATCGCCTTGATCGACACGGGCAGCGACGGCGGACTCACGCTCGATCCTGCCGGGCTCAATCTCAATTTTGCCAGTCCGCCCCGCCGGGGCACTTTGGTGGGGACCCTCTACGGCGATCACGAGCAAATCGCCGCTCGCCTCGCGCATACGGTGCATCTCAGTAACCATAAAATCGTCAACCCTATCGTCGATCTAAGCGGCACCATGACGTCTCTGGGAGGAGAAGTTCTCAATGAGTTTGAGGTCACGTTCGACCAATCTCGCGGCTTGGTGGCGTTTTATCGGCCGTCCCACGATATGCTTTTGTTTACCCCGCCGAAATTGAGCTCCGGGCTCAGTTTTAAGAAGTTTCGCGCGTATTGGAAGATCACCGACATCGCGCCCAACTCTCCCGCCCAAACCGCAGGATTGGCCCGCGGGGATCTGGTGATTCGTATCAATAATGAACCGGTCGAATCGTGGACGCTCTCCCGCTTCCGCGAATTGGTTGATGCCGGAGGCACGATCAACTACACCCTCATTAAAGGACAAGACGAGCTCACCTACCCCGTGAAGGTGTTCACGCTGGTCCCATAACCCTGGCCAGTTTCCTGTTAAGAAACTTAATACCCCCGTTCGCCGGCAGGATTGACCTAAAGAAACGAAGAAAGCCAAGTCGGACTAGACAATGTGGGAGGGGTTTTCGCTAGTCCTCCATCGCTTCAGCGACGGCGGAACACCCCGACTTGATCCTAAATTCCTCCGTCGGAGTGGGTCACTGAGGTCACCGAGAATTGCACAGAGTTCACAGAGCCATGTTTACGAAATAAATTCTGGGTTGGCGGTTGTCCCTTCCGGGGGGGAATTTTACTCTCCTGAGTTTCCTCCCCTCCATTAGTCTCTGTGAAACTCCGGTTTGCCTCAGTGAACTCTGTGACCAACTGCGGTTTTTAGGATGAAGGCGGACTGGCAGGATGCAGTGCGCGCTAAAGCATCGCACTAAGGTGGCGGCCGTAGAGGCATGCTTTAGACCGCGTCTTTCGAATCCTCAACTCTGGGGCTCGGCCCGCCAACCTGTCCGAGCTGCCCTCCCACTCAAGTTTCTTCCCCGATATATCCCGGTATTCCGGACCTGAAGCTCCTGTA
>CAXBOL010000257.1:0-6762 GCA_963977295.1 uncultured Opitutaceae bacterium | reverse complement strand
TGGAAGGCGGCGCGAGCGAAGGGAGCAGCCTTGCGCCGGTGCCGTCGTCGCTTTCGGTCGAAGACAATGAAAAGCGGCTCTTGCGAGAGGCGTTGATCAAAGCCCGCGGCAATCGCACTAAAGCCGCGAAACTGATGGGCATCAGCCGTCGCACCTTACATCGGAAACTGGCGATATGGCCGGAACTCGATGTCACCGATTGAACCGCGTGGCTCATCGCTTTTTCGATCCCGTTCGACTATGAACGCCCAAAGTCTAATTCACTGGCTGGAGCAGGGCCGGGGGGCGCAGATGCTCAAGACGTTGGCGCTACTGCTGGGTCTGCTCGTGCTCTCAGTGACAGTGGCGTTCAAGCAGTTTCACGGTCCGCGAACGGAGGAAACGTTGCGGCAGGCTGATCTGGGGCGATCGGTGGCGGCAGGCCAAGGGTTCGTTTCGTCGGTCAACTATCCTCAGGTGCAGGCCACCCTGGAACGTCGCGGGAGGTTGTTCAGTCAACAATCTCCCCAACCGGAAGTGTATCACGCTCCGGGTTATGCCATGGTAATCGCAGCGACTTTGGCGGCATTGCCCGACGGCGTCTATCGGGCGGCCTTCGAAACCGCCCCCACGCCCCCGGATGGATTCGGCGCGGACTACGTGTTGTTGGGGCTCAACGTCGCACTCTTGTGGATCGCGGCCCTGCAAACCTGGCGGTTGGGCTCGCGACTGTTTGAGCCTCGGGTGGGCTTACTGGCGGCGGTGGTCTTGTTACTGTCCACGCCCGTCTGGGCACACGTCGTTGCGGTCGACGGCACGGCTTGGGCGATGGTGCTCCTGCTGGGATTTTTTCAGTTTCTTTTGCGGGCGGATGAGGCCGTGGCGGCGGGAGATTCGGGACGTCTTGCTTGGATCGGGGTTGGGGTGATGGCGGGATGCTTGTTTCTGACTGATTATCCACTGGGCATATTGGTGGTGGTGGCCGGTGTGCACGCGGTCGTGCGAGGACGGTGGAGTGGCGCGATCTGGGTGTTGGGGGTGAGTCTGGTCGTCGTTTCACCGTGGCTGGCGCGAAATGTTGCGGTGATGGGGTCCCCGCTGGGATTGGCGGGGCAGGATTTGGCGTTACGGGCCGATGATCCGACGGCGAACCCGGTGGAATGGCGCAATACGTTAACGGCCAAAGCGCCGGAGCTGAGTCTGAATAAAATGGGTAATAAGACGCTGACAGCGCTCAAGCTGGCCCTGCAGGAACACCTGTGGTCAGGCGGGGGAATGATTCTCACGGCGTTTTTTGTGACGGGCTGGATTTACCGGTTTCGTCGGGAGAGCACCAACCGATTACGCACGCTTTTCGCTGCGGCGCTCGGAGTAATGATTCTGTCTCAAGGACTGATGAACTCGGGGGAAGGGGAGCGACTCCCGGTGACGGTGGCAGCGCCGTTGATTATCGTGTTTGGGGTGGGCTTCTTTGTGGTGTTGCTCGCGAGCAGTTCCACGTTGCGAGAGTGGCCGCGATTGGCGGCGATGGGCTTACTCGGACTGCAAGCGTTGCCATTGATTCACGATTTGGCGGAGCCACGACGGATTCACTTCAGTTATCCCCCTTACTTTCCTTCGTTCTTCATGGCCTTGGGCGAAGATGTCGGACAACGCGCCGGGCCGGTGGGGGGCTGGATGGCCGATGTGCCCGCGGGAGCAGCATGGTATTCGGGGCGGCGCGTGTGGTCGCAACCGGCCTCGTTGCGCGATTTTTACGCGGTGCATGTGGAGCAACCCATCCTGGCTCTGGTGCTGACGCCGGAAACTTTGGATCGTCCGTTTTTTGCGGAATTGGCCGGGGATAACGGGCGCACTTCCAGCTTTGGAGAATGGGGTAAAGTCTACACCGGTTTGCTGGCCGGGCGGCTCCCTCCGGAGTTTCCTTTGACTGAATCTCGACGCATGTCGGAGAACCTTTATTTGCTGATGGATCCGCGCTGGACCGTCGGACGGGTAAAATGAATTGCATCAATTGGTTGAAGTGCCTATCCACGTCCGCAAGTTGCTGATTATGAAGCGTTGCCTTTTCTCCCTCTTCGTCGCCGTGAGTTCAGTATCCTCATGGGCGGTCTACGCGCCGATTCCCGAAGAGGATTTGGGCCAAACGTTTACGGTTCGTTTGGGAGGATCGGCTTTCTATGACTCCAATATTTTTGGCGGAGCATCCGGAGAAATCTCGAGTATGGTTTATCGGCTCGCTCCGGTCTTTAATTTCAATTCGTCGGTAACCCCGCAGACTTTTGTCTCGGCTGGGTATGAATTCAATTTTGATCGGGTCGTAGATCGGCCGCTCAACAAAGATCTCACCAGTCACTTCATTCGTGGTCGGCTTGCCCATTCGTTTCATGAGCGCTCGAATTTGGATCTCAATGTGAGCTATTCCGTGGTGGAAAATCCGGAGTCCCTGTTGGCCGGCGTGCCGCTTAATACGGATCAGTCTTACGATAGTTCACAGGTAGATTTCATCTACAACGGAACGCTGTCGCAGCGCATGGGGTTTTCGTTTAAAGCCCGGAATTCGACGTTTGCGTATGATTTGGCTAACTTGTCGGCCCAGTTGGACCGCAATGAATTTTTAATGGGGTTATCCGGCGACTACGCGCTTTCTGAAGCCTCCAAACTTCTCGGCGAATTCCGCTATTTGGACGTGGGATACGATCAAGGCGGCAGCTTGAAAGATAAGCAGTCCAATTACTTTTTGGGCGGCTTTGACTACTCGCCGAGTGAAAAACTTTCCTGGTCCGTTCGGGCTGGTTTGGAAGTCCGGGATCGTTCCGGCGCTCCCAACGATGATGTGCCCTATGCGGAAATCACCGGCCGTTATGCCTACGCTGAAAGAAGTTTTGTGTCGTTAGGCTACATTCGATCCATCGAGGAAATCTCCAACGTCGATATCTACACCGACGTGCAAGTGAATCGCTTCTTCATCAACGTGCAGCATGCTCTGACGGCTCAGGTCACGGGGTCGCTCCTCTACAACGTCGAGCCCTCAGTATTGTTGGGACGGGCAGGGATTTCGCCTGATCGTGATGAAGTCACTCAACGCATCGGGCTGGCCATGACTTACCAGCCCGCGCGGCATTGGACGTTGGCCGGCACCGCCGACTGGGATGTCACCGCGTCCGACGATGCGAACCGCGATCTAAATCGGCAACGAATCGGGGTTGATGTGCGTTACACGTTTTAGGCTCTGCAGGGTTCCCGCAATCCGGCCTTGCGGACGCCTCACCGTGACCGTCTGCTGAAGACTGATGGCATTGCCCCTTCCAGTCCGAGACCACGCTTCGTTGGCCGATTTTTTCCGCATTCTGCGGCAGCGGAAATCGCTGGTGCTCGTGATGACGTTGATCGTGATCGGCACGGCCGCCGTGGTCACATCGTTGCTGCCCAAGTGGTATCTTTCTACCGCTCAGGTCCGCGTCGAGAAACCGGACGGGGAAATGCAGCTGTTTCAGAGCCAGAGTAACTCATACTACGACCCCTATTTTCTGCAGGACCAGTATCGGATCATGCAGTCCCCGAAGATCCTACATCCCGTTATCGAACGACTGGGTTTGAACCGACGGATAGGACAGATGCTTGACAGTGCGACCGTGCTGCCGAGAGACATCACGGTCGATTACCTGGTGCGCCAAATGTTGCAACTGGAGTCGCCGCGTAACTCCTCGTTGATCAACCTCAATGTCTACGCACGTGATCCACAGTTGGCGGCAGATATCGCGAATGAGATTGCCCGGGTTTACTCCGACGACCGCATTGCTTTCGCCACCGCCGAGCAGCGCGAAGGGCTCGCACAACTGCGCAAGGAGCTTGAATCGCAGGAGGCCACGGTCGTCGCGCAGCGGGATCGAATCGAACAATTACGGGACGAACTGAACATCGCCGGCGTCGATCTCAATGCTCGGTATTCGGACATGGAGATTGAGACGCTGCGCCAGATGCAGAACTCGTTGATCGCCCTGCGGGTCGACGCCATCGGTCGTAAAACACGTTGGGAGCGATTTCGGGATATTCCCTTTGAGGAGCGGATAAATTTGGTGAATTCGGAACTGATTTCGGATTCGAATATTCAAGACTTACTTCAAGCTTATTTAATTGCAGACCAAACGGTTACGCGGTTGCAGGCCCGATTGGGAGGGGCGCATCCGGACTTCATCGCGGCCAAGGACAATCAGAAGAAAATTCGCGAACAACTGGATGGGCAACTCAGAGGTTATGAGGCGGCCTTGGAGATCGGCTACAAGGAGGCTCAGGCCCGGGTGGCTGAGTTGGAGTCGCAATTGGGTCAAGCCAAGGTTGATCAGATTTTGTCGGCCCGGGATCGCGTGCGTCCGTTTGAGGAAGCCGCCCAACGACTGGACGACGAAACCCGATTACTGACCACTTTGAAACTGACCTTGCGGCAACGAGAGATCGATTTTCAGGTGCCGAAACGCACGATTGAGTTGTTGGGCGAAGCGCTGCCGGCTCGGCGGGCGAGCAAGCCAAACTGGCTAATCAATCTCGCCTTGGCGCTGGTCGTGGGGGTGATGCTTGGCGTGGGCGTGGCGATATTGATCGAGTATTTTGATACTAGTTTTCGTAGTGTTAACGACGTGGAAACAAAGCTCGGGGTGCCCGTGCTCGGGGTCATTCCGTGGCGTGCGCCCACCGAGTATTTTGATCCGAATGATTTGGCGGCGGTCGAACCATTCAGAGTGTTACAAACCAACCTCAACCTGACTTTAAAATCCAAGGCGTCGATCGCTGTTGCGATGGTCTCAGCGGGCCCCGGTGAAGGAAAATCGACCACCCTGAATCGACTGGCCCAGGTTGTCGGCTTGTCGGGTGAAAAAGTCATTCTCGTAGATGCGGATCTGCGTCGCCCGACCCAGCATCGTTTGAGTGAAGTCGAACGATCTCCGGGATTGTCGGAATACCTCGGCGGGGAGGCGAAGCTGGATGATATTATTCAAACAGCGCCGGGATCGAATTTGGCGGTGATCAGCAGTGGGTGGGTCCACGGGTTCACCTTGGGTTTGGTCCATGCCAATCGGCTAAGGATGCTCATCGATGAGTTGAAAACCCGCTATGATCGAGTGTTGGTTGATTCGCCGCCCATCATCGGGGTAAGCGATGCTTCGGTTCTGGCCACTGCAGTCGACGGGGCGTTGCTTTTGATTCAGCATCGTCGAAACCCGCAGGCCATGACGATTCGGGCCCAACAGACCCTGAAAAGTGCCCATACCCCACTGATCGGAACGATTCTTAATCAGGTGCCCTCAGGCGGAGGCGAAGACTACGGGTATTATACGAATAACTACAGTTACTACGGCGAAAAGTCATCCACAGAGCGTGCTTCGCCGCGGTCGAAAGCTCGGAAGCACGAGTCCAAGAGTCGAAACGAAGAACCCGAGCGGATAGATTTGGATGAGCCGCCGGCTCGATCCTAGGCGTTAAGATAGCCGTCTCCGTAATTTACAACATGTTAAATATCCTCGCTCACCCTCAGCCGATCCGACGTCGCGTTTGGGCGTGGAGTGGGGTGGTAGGTATTTTGAGTTTGGTGGGGAGCGTCTGGGCCGAGAATTCGCCGATTCGAATGGAAGGATCGGATCTGCTTGATGCGGCGGTGGTGTCCACTTTGGTGACCCGAGCTGAAGAAATGGGAGTAACAGTGACGTCAGAATTTGCCGGAAGTCGTCCGGCCAGCGACCGCTTGAAAGCGGGTGTCGCCGATTTGGCGATTGTCGTGGAGCCTCAGGACGCCGCGCCGTGGCCAGAAGAGTGGGCCAGCGTGACGCTGGGTTATTTCACTGGTGGCAAAAAACAAGTTACCCGTAGAGCAATTGAATTTCGAAAATTTGATTCGGGTGCTTGGCGCCGAGAGTGCGGTGGCCTCGACCCGATGGGGTGAATTTGGAGCCCGAGGAGTTTGGGGCAGTGTGCCGATTACGGCGCATGTCTCCCCGCCGGGAGAAGGCTTGGCCCAAGTGTTGTTTGCGCACGCGGTGCTGGCCAACGGTCGTTTCAAGAACACGGTCATCAAGCACGAATCGACCCGAGCGACGGTCGCGGCCGTGAGGGATGGCGATGGGGGGTTAGGGATCGTGCCATGGATCCCTGAAGGCATGAACGACCTCAAAGTGCTTTTAATTGCGCGAGGGAGGGAACACGTGGCGTTTGGGCCGACGCCGGAAAATATTCATGCGGGTGATTATCCCCTCCGCGTGCCGTTGAAGTTGGTCTTCGCTCGGGAAAGAGCGCCGGAACTCTTAGATTGGTTACGGTTTTGGTTCAGCGATGAAATGGCGACGGCTCTCGCGAAGGTTGGGGTGGTCGCTTTACCGGTCTCCGCGCGAAATCAACAGGTATTTGAGCTCGAAGTCATTCGCTAGAGCCAGATTGAGGTCATTAAAAGAGCGAGGGGAGGCCCATCGTTTCCTTTTTCGTCAGCCGATTTCGGGTGACCGCTTAGTCGTTAGGACACGGACTGGGATGATGGGGAGGGGCCTGAAGTAATCTAAATCTCAGCCAAGGTCGATTTACCTTAAAAAACCTATTGACGGAGAGGCATGAGACGCTTCTTGTCTGCCTCTCTCTCGCGGGTGTAGCTCAGTTGGTAGAGCACCACCTTGCCAAGGTGGACGTCGAGAGTTCGAGTCTCTTCGCCCGCTCCATTTTGAGAAAGCGTCCAGTTCTGACACTGGGCGCTTTTTCATGTCCTAAAGCGCCATTATTCAGAGAGTTGGGAATCTCCTT
>CAXBOL010000256.1:0-6796 GCA_963977295.1 uncultured Opitutaceae bacterium | reverse complement strand
CCCGCCCTGCCATGGTGGCTCTACGCGCGCACTCAAGCCATCATCCATCTGTGGGTCATGCGCGCCTTCGGTCGGCACCTGAAGAAATCAGGCGAGTAACCCGAGGGTTAATCCGAGACGAATTCCGCCAGTCCGGACAGTGGGGGGGGAACATCTCGCCCTCGCCAACCTCGTTCATCTCACCGCGAAACGATGTCGCCTGGAGCCGATAAATCATTTTGGCTGCCGATCTCATGCGTTTGCCTCCCCCTTTCTTTGTGATTTTCGCACTGGTGCTTACTTCGTCAGCTCTCGCCACCGAATTTCGGACCGATTTCTCAGACGGCCTGGGACCTTGGCAAACGTCTCCCTCCGGAGTCTGGGAACCTCGGATAGAATCAGGCAACAGGGTCGCGGCGTTGACCCAAGCCGGCGAACAATCCGGCGGCGTCAGACGACCCACGGGGTATTTGCTGCTGCCTCAGTTTGTTTGGTCCGACTACCAGTTTACGCTTTGGGCCAAAACGCTCGAACCGGCGACCACGGTGCGACGCGATGTGGTGTTAATTTTCGGATACGTCGATCCCACTCACTTCTACTACGTGCACATCTCGTCAGATTCGGATGACAAGTTTCACAACGTGATGATGAAAGTGGATGGCGAGACCCGAACCACCATTCATCAAGACCCTCTCCCTGAAGCCCGACTCACCGACGAGTGGCATCAGATCCGCGTGGAGCATCAGTCAACCGGCGCCATCCGGGTTTTCGTCGATGACATGAACTCACCTTTGATGACCGCGTCAGATCAAACCTTTGCAGCCGGAGCGGTCGGTTTCGGTTGTTTCGATGATCGTGCACTTTTCGACGACGTGACCATCATCGGCGCAGCGCGTTGATGGAGTTGGACTGCAGGCACCGCTGGCCGCCTCTAATACGTCAGTCACTAGCTCGAAGTTCGCCCTAGGGCGTCGCCCATCTTCGCATAAACTTCGCGTTGTTGCGCGCTGTGCTGGACCAGATCGGCAGCAAAGGCGATCCGACCTGGTTGAAAAACGGTGATCACACAGGATCCACCAAACTTAAACATGCCCTTTTCCTGTCCCTTTTCGTTCACGCGATCATTGACGAAGAGTTGACGGATGGTGCCCACACAAGTCGCACCCACTTCGAACATGGCGACAGTCCCAAATCCTTCCGAATCTATCAGCGTGATCATGCGTTTGTTTTGCACGAGGTAGCGCACATTGCGACGGAGGGCGATCGGGCTCACCGAGAAGAGTGATCCTTCCATTAGACGTGCATTGCCGGGAGTGCCCTTAACCGGAAAATGAAACCGGTGATAGTCAACCGGACACAATCGGGAAATCAGCATACTACCGCCCATAAACGGGGCGGCGGCCTCTTTGCTGCCAAACAACTCAGGCAGATCGAAAGACGAGCCCTTCACGTAGAAACCCGTACTTTGATCGACCTCCGGAAATGCGAGGTGTCGTCCATCGGCCGGCATCACCGCAACGTCCTCACCCTCGGCGATCGGTCGAGCTTCGGGTTTTAAGGCCCGACTGAAAAATTCATTGAAGGTCTTATATTCCCAAGCCTGCTTCGCGAATTCGTCGGTGTCCAAATCGTAATCGACGACGAAAGGTAACACCTTGTTGCCACTGTAGGCTCGATTCATGCGGTAACCATAATACCACGAGAAAATTCTTCGCTTCAGTAAAAGCGCAGTGGTGGCACGTCCCAATCCGCTTTCGTAAGCCCAGCGCAGCCATTTCTCACCATAAACTTGTTCGGTCTCAATCGAGCCACGATAACGATCAAAATAGATAATGGGTTCGGAACGACTCATGATTAGGAGATCGCAAACAATACCTGACCGCACGGTGCTTCAATCCCCTATTCGCTCTGGTTCCCGTTTGAGTGACACCTACCTTGCGGGGGTTTACAAACCGATGAGTCCGATCAGGGGTAAGTTTTCGGTGCGTTCGCACCAAAAAACCCGGCCTGCAATCGGTCGGGTTCTTTCAAAGGCTTAACTTGAAAAATATCAGTTGCGACGTGCTATTCCAGTGCTGCGACTTGCGGCATCACAAACTCGAACGGAACTTGCACACGAGCCGTGATTTTGTGGCCCGCGGCTTCTGCCGGATTGAAGACCCAACCTTTCGCGGCTTGGACCGCCTCTTCGGCAAACTCAGGGGTGGTGGCACGAACAGCCTTCGCCTCAATAACTCGCCCGGTAGAATCAATTAACATGTCGACTGTCACGATGCCCTGAACACCTGCTTCCCTGAGTTCCTTCGGATAAACCGGAGCCACACGAGTCACGACCTCGGGCGCCTTATCCATCCCTTTGATATGGGCAACTTTAGCGACACCATTTCTCGGTGACGCCGTCTGAGGAGCAGCGACCCCAATGGAGACAAATATCGCGGCAACAAAGGAGAGGGATACGAGAGCTTTAGTTTTCATGATCGTGGAAGATTTGGGATTAACCGATGAAGTGTTACATCTAAGTAACAACGTAACCCCTTTGTCACATTTTCCAAGAAATGTAATGTTACGTTTTCAGCCCCGATGATACGCCCTCACGCGCTGGACGCGCTTCTTCAGCGCCACTCCAAAACCAAACTGGCCCACTCTCTCGCTTTAGTAATGCGGAGGCTTTTCGTTGGGGTCCAAGGGCATATCCCGACCGGTCATCCGTTCCCGCATGGAAATCAGCGCCCCTTGAAGCGCTTTAATTTCTTCGCTTTGCCGCAACATCGCCCGGTCCTGCTCTGTCGCATGTTTCTCAAACCAAGCAATGCGCTCTTCCAATAGGGCTATACGAGAATCCAAATTCATGATCAGAGCTATTGAGATTCCAAATCCTGCTGCTGCGCCGCCGCGGCTTCCTCCGCTCTTTCGGCCGCCGCTTCTGCTTTCATCTTTTCCAATTCCGGTAAAACGACGCGAGCGTAGCAATCGGGACAAACCGAATGGCTGAAATCAGTCCCTGTCCGCGTATTGATGTAACTTTCTATTTGGGTCCAATAATTTGAGTCCTCCCGCACTTTCTTGCAGTAGGAACAAATTGGCAGAAATGCTTCCAAGGTCCTCACTTGAGTCGCAAACTGCAGAATTCGCTCAGCCACGCGCAAACGCATCCACAATTCGTTAACATCGAGAGGCTTACTCAAAAAATCATCAACCCCGGCGTCGGCGGCCTCTCGTTCATTGTCAGGGTTGGCCGTCCGACTAGTGAGGAGAATGAAGTAAACATAATCCTCATCGATGCGTTCACGCACGGCCTTGCAGAAACCCAGGCCATCCAAGTTTGGCATGACCCAGTCACTGACAATCACTCGCACACTTTCTTCGGCCAAAACTTCCAACGCTTTTACTCCGTCCTCTGCTTCAATCACATCGTGGCCGAGCTTTTTGAGCGCCTGTTTGAGAACACGGCGCGCAACGGGATCATCTTCGACGGTAAGAATGCGCAAGGGGAGGTCTCCAGAGTGTCGCCTGCTTCATCGCCGGCGTCGCAGCTTTTGACCTTCGGCCCCAAGTCGTCAATCACCCGCTGAGTCCGGGGGCAAATAATCGAGAGTCAGATCGACATTCAGACCCCAGATAAAACGCGAAACTCAACGCTGAATAGCCCAAAATCTTCAACGCGCGGGTTCCATGAAGCCTACGAATGCAGGCGAAGGACGTCACCAAGGTGACCGTCCGGGACCGTAGTTTCGGCTTGGCCGTACGAGGATCACATTGTCACCACTCTAATTAGGGCAAAATTCGCCAAACACATCCGTCATCGAACCATGGCTTGAGGTTGAGAAGCATTCCATCATTCGTTCTTCGACCATGACCGCCACCCGAATTGAAACCACCGACATCATTCTTCCGCTAAAGGATTCGGAAATTGAGATGAAGCAAAAGGCAGCGGTGGCTCGGAAACTGAATCTTCCGGTCGAATCAATCACCGAGGTTCGAATCCGAAAGCACTCTATCGACGCTAGGAAACGAGACATAAAAATCCAACTCAGACTGGAAATCGGGATTCATGGAACCTTACCCGATGACCCTGTTCCTTCCCCAAATTACGGCAGCGTAAAGGGATCCGCTAACCCGGTCATAATCATTGGAGCGGGTCCGGCTGGTTTGTTTGCAGCGTTGAGAATCATTGAGTTGGGCCAAAAACCCATCGTCTTGGAACGGGGCAAAGACGCGTCGGCGCGCCGATTCGATCTCGCGCCGTTGCTGCGCGAAGGTCGGGTTATCGAAGACTCCAACTACTGCTTCGGTGAGGGAGGATCGATCGCCAAAATCTACGAAACTTTCGTCGCCCACGGCGCGCCCTCAGAAATACTGGTGGATTCACATCCCCATATTGGGTCAAATCTTTTGCCCAAAGTCGTCATGGCGATGCGAAAGAGCATCATTTCTGCCGGAGGCGAAGTTCACTTTGGGGCAAAAGTTACGGAATTAGTGTTAAACGGAGGAAAAATCTGCGGCGTTCGAACGGCAAAAGGAGAGGAATTCCTAGCTTCTGCCGTTATTTTGGCCACCGGGCACAGCGCACGTGATGTTTATCAGTTTCTAATCCGTCAAAACATACGTCTTGAACAAAAACCTTTTGCGGTAGGCGTCCGGATTGAGCACCCCCAAGCTTTTATTGATTCACGACAATATCACTATCCGGAAGGCACTCCACGTCCCCATCAACTTCCGGCGGCGAGCTATCGCGTCGCCACCAAAATAAAAGAACGTGGAGTCCACTCTTTTTGCATGTGCCCGGGAGGGTTCATCGTTCCGGCTGCGACCGAAAACGATGAAGTGGTCGTCAACGGCATGAGTTTATCCCGCAGAGACTCACCCTTCGCCAACAGTGGATTGATCGTCACCGTCGAACCTGAAGACACCCAGCAATTTCAAGAAAGTCACGGTGTTCTAGCGGGAATCGCCTATCAAAAACATCTTGAACAACTAGCGAAAACTTCAGGAGGTGGAGGACAAAGTGCTCCAGCTCAACTTGTTCCGGATTTTATGGCCGGACTGGAGAGTCAGCAGCTCAATGCGACCAGCTACTATCCTGGGCTAAAAAGTGCCCGGATAGACAAATTATTACCCGGCCCCATCTCCTGGCGAATGAAGCAGGGTTTGAAATTATTCGGACAACAGATTCCGGGATACGTTTCCGCCCAGGCTCAACTCATTGGCTTTGAAACCAGAACAAGCTCACCGGTGCGGATTCCCCGAGATTCCAGCTCACTACAGCACCCGGATTTGGTGGGTTTGTTCCCGTGCGGCGAAGGAGCCGGTTTCGCGGGAGGAATCGTCAGTGCCGCACTCGATGGAATGCGTTGCGCCGAAGCGGCAGTCCATCAGGCATCCGCCTGATACCAATCACCGTTTGGATTTAGACTTTAACGCGAAGTCACGAAGTCTCAAAGTTAGGCATCAAGTTATTCAACCACATAACTTTGCGTTCTTTACCGCCTTTGTGCCCTTAGGTTAATATTAGTCTAATTTCAGTAAATCACTTATACGCTTCGGTCGTTTGGTAACCGGCTGAAATCCAAGAACGTTGTTGTAATTTGGGCAAAAAAAGAGGCCCGGACGCTGCTTTCGCAACATCCGGGCCAAAAACCTGGCGACAACCTACTCTCGCGGGACCTATCGTCCAACTACCATTGGCTGCTCGGGGCTTAACGGCCGTGTTCGGGATGGGAACGGGTGGGACCCCCGGCATATAACCACCAGGAAGGGGAACCTGATCAAAAGATCAGGTAATTGTTTCAGTTCAGTAAATTTAAGTAACTGCAAGTAGATGAGATAAACGCCGGAGAATAACGAACGCTTAATTTGCATAAACCGGCAGGGTCATTAGTAGCACTACGCTGAACATGTTACCATGCTTACACTTGTGCCCTATCAACCGGGTGGTCTACCCGGACCCTGCACTGACCGAAGTCAGATTGAGACCTTATCTTGGGAACAGCTTGGCGCTTAGATGCTTTCAGCGCTTATCTTTTCCGAACTTAGCTACCCGGCGCTGCCGTTGATACGACAACCGGAACACCAGAGGTTCGTCATTCTCGGTCCTCTCGTACTAGAGAATGAACCCCTCAAGTCTCAAACGCCCACACGACGTTCTGAACCCAGCTCGCGTACCACTTTAATCGGCGAACAGCCGAACCCTTGGGACCTTCTCCAGCCCCAGGATGTGATGAGCCGACATCGAGGTGCCAAACCGCGCCGTCGCTGTGAACGCTTGGGCGCGATCAGCCTGTTATCCCTAGCGTACCTTTTGTCCTATGAGCGATGGCGATTCCACATTCAACCACCGGATCACTTGATCCTGCTTTCGCAACTGCTCGACTTGTAGGTCTCACAGTAAAGCTCCCTTATACTCATGCGCTCTAAAGTCCGATTACCGACCGGACTGAGGGAACCTTCGAAATCCTCCGTTACTTTTTGGGAGGATACCGCCCCAGTAAAACTGACCTGCTATCACTGTCCCACGTCCAGATAATGGATCGAGGTTAGACGCCTAACCAACATAGAGTGGTATTTCACATTGTGACTCCCCTTCGCCCTGGAGCGAAGGATCAACGTCTCCCACCTATTCTACGCAATGAAAATCAAGCGACAATAACAGCTTACAGTAAAGGTGCATAGGGTCTTTCCGTCCTGCTGCGGGTAAGCGGCATCTTCACCGCTACTACAATTTCACCGAGCATCTCTCCGAGACAGTCGTCAACTCGTTACACGATTCGTGCGGGTCGGAACTTACCCGACAAGGAATTTCGCTACCTTAGGACCGTTA
>CAXBOL010000255.1:0-6798 GCA_963977295.1 uncultured Opitutaceae bacterium | reverse complement strand
CACGGGAGTGCCCGGCGATACCGTAGGCGGTCTTGGCGGAGACTTGGGTGCTGAGACCAAGCACGTTGGCGGCATGTGCGCCCGAGGGGAGGAGTTTGAGGGCGTCGCGCCGAGCAATGGCCTGCGCGACCGAATCGGCTCCGGCTCCGGCAATGCCGATGATGGGGTGCTGGGCAGGGACCTCATAGACGCCGCGTTGCACTCGACGAATGGTGCCTTTGCGTGAGAGACGGGTGAGCACCATGCCGATGGAGCGAGGATCGCCGAGGTCGGCGAAGTCACTGGGCGTAAAGGCCCAACCGGCACCTTTGGCGCGTATGCGTCGCAAGAGCTTGCCGGATAGGTGTCCATAGGTTGAGTTTCCCTTAGTCATGATGAAATAAGATGCCTATATTTTCAACATGTTCAATCTGTTAATTTGGCACTTGGATTTCGTAAGTCTATGTGGCTGAGGGATCATGATCGGTAGGCGACGGTAAGGGGCGTTCATAGGTGGTCGGGCAGTAGCACGTAAACGCCTATGACGTCAACGGGGAGGCAAGCCGTCACGGAGTAGCTGCCTTGATCACGAGCGGCTTCGCGCACCCGGCGATGATCCTGCAACAAGGCGTCAGCACGTTCTTGGGCGAGCTTTCAAGTCGGGGCGTGTTGGATTGCAGCAATGCAAGGGCATGATTGATTTCTCGGGTTGCGGCGTCGCCGCTCAAATTACCGACTGGCTGGGCTTCGATGAGTCGAAGCACGGAGGCATCGTCGAGCCACTGCGGATTTTCGCGGCCTTCACAAGCGAGAGCGACAGCCTCCTCCGCCATGAGCGTGCGGAAGGAGTCACGTTTTTGGTAGATGAGCTGATGGCGCAGTCGCAGAAGGAAGAGGGTAGTGACGACCTTCACATCTGTTGTCACCGTGGCGGCGCAGCGAGCGGCAAGTGGGGTTTCATCCTGTAGAGCTCCCTCCAACAATGTGTCGGCGAGGATCGAGACGAGAGGATGGGTGCGGTGGATGAACAGAGCACCTTGCGCGGGCGGATAGTGGAAGTCGATGGCATGGCCTTGATCGAGATGTTCCTCGGCCAATCGTTCGCGTAGCGGAATGGGTAGATGGCCGGGCACAAATCGCCAGACTCCGCGATAAGGTTCAAGAGGGGAGCCCAATCGGGAGCAGGCATTCTGCACAAACCGCGCAATGGCTTGTTCGTCACCAATGAGGTCGAGTTGGCGACGCCACTCCGGCATGACCTCCTCGGGTTTGATACGGCGTTGGGCAAAGACGGTGCGGTTGGCCGTAGCCTTCTTCGCGGCGTCTTCCCAGGCCGTGGTGAGGGGCTGGAGCTCGGCTTCGATTTCGGGATCAAGGCCGAGATCGAGTTGTTGAGAATTTAATTCGGTTTGGCGTCCACGGAGCAGAGTCGCCTTGATCAAAGCCTGACTGATTCGGGCTTGGTCGGTGGGCAGGGGCACCATTACCCCGAGCTTCACCCGGATTTTCTCCGCTTTGCGCAGAATCACGTTGAGGACGAAGCCATCGACGGGGTTGTCTTGGCCGTAGAGCATGGTACAGTGGACCTCTGGGGCTTTTTGGCCGAAGCGGTCGACTCGGCCCTCGCGTTGTTCATGACGCGTGGGATTCCAGGCGAGGTCGTAGTGGATCACGGCATTGAAGCCGTGCTGAAGATTGATGCCTTCGGACAGGCAGTCGGTGGCGACCAGAATGGGATTCTCAGAATCGGCTAAAATGGCTACCCGCTCTTCGCGCTCGGCGGCGGTAAACTCGCCGGTAATCGCGTCGATGGTGGCCGACTTGAACTGTTTGCGAAGCTCGTCGGCGACGTAGCCAGCGGTGGCGATGTAGCGACAGAAGACGACCGGGCGGGCTCCCTTGGCGAGAAGCTCTTTGAGGTGGTCGATAAGCGTCTTGAGTTTCGGATCTCCTTTTTGGCCGGACAATCGGCGCGCCCGTGAGATCAGATCCTCCAAGGTGTTGTCGTCGTGAAGACCCGCGGCGGGTTCAAGATCGTTGCTGGTAAGCTCGGCATTGTCGCCATCCTGCACCCGTTCTTCATCGGCTAAGGCTTCCATCTCTTCTGCGGTGCCCCGCAGTCGAGTCGTCAGCGCACGCTCGGCGGAGGCCGGTGAAGAGGACACGCAGCGCAATAGCGCGAGGGTTGCATACCAAATCATGTGGCGGCCGGAGGAATCGCTGTCCTCGGCGCGCTTCGCGAGTTGCACGCAGTAGTCTTGGACGGCATCGAAAAAATCACCCCAGGCACCGCTGAGACGGTAGGTGACTTCGGTGGTCAAGCGTCGAGGAAACACGCTGACATCCTGCCACTCCTCGATGTCTTTGCGTCGACGCTGGACGAAGTGACGAGCGAGATCTTCACGCAAGTTACGGCGCACGTTTTCAGGTGCATCGGTGAGCCCGCCGAAATCGGGTCGGAGTAGGGATAAGAGATTGTCGAATGCCGAGTCGTCGCCGGAGTGAGGCGTGGCGGTCAGGAGGATCATGTGCCGATCGGCCTGTTCGGCGAGTTGCTGCAACAACTCGAAACGGAGTTGTTTGCCTTTGCCGCCAGTCGCGCACGTATGCGCTTCATCGACTATGATACACTCTGGAGCAATCGACAGGAAGTGAGCCCGGTGCCGGTCACTTTTGATGTAGTCGAGACTGACGACTACCACCGGGTGCTGCTCGAAAAGAGAAACGCCGGAAGGAAGTGATCTTTCCAGACGAGTGACACTGGAGGAGGTGAGGGCGACGGGATGAAAGTGGAAGTGGCGGTTGAGCTCGGACTGCCATTGATCGACCAAGTGGGGCGGACAAAGCACGGCAAATTTGGTGATCTCTCCGCGGTCAAATAATTCACGCACGATGAGACCGGCTTCGATGGTCTTGCCGATACCCACATCATCGGCGATCAGGAGTCGCACGGTGGGCTGGCGTAGTGCCATCAGGAGTGGCACTAACTGATAAGCCCGAGGCTCAACGGCGATATTAGCGAAGGAGCGAAAGGGCCCGGCTCCGGATCGCAGCTTAAGTTGCAAAGCATCGCGAAGGAGGAGCGCAGCGGTGTGGTTACCGCGCAGCGCGGGATCGGGGGGCGGAAATACGGCTGGTTCAGGTGGATCGAACTCAAGCGAGGGGATCAAGGTCGTGACATCTTCATCGGAACCTCCGAGGGGACGAAGGTGAAGGAGGTTCTCATGCGATCCAGGTTGGACAACCCATTCCCGACCACGGGCCTTGACCAGGGCTCCAGGCGTAAATTCGGCGGTGATAGCGGTGCTCATGACTTAGGGGAAGGCGAACCGAAAACCGACGGATGTAGAGCAAAAACCTGAGCCCACTCCTCAGTATCAGAGGGGAAGCAAATCACGGCATAACCACGATCTTGGGCATACCCCAAAATCTCGGCCGCTGGCTCGGCTAAGAAAACCAGAGTGCGGGCAGCTTTGTAGATCGCATCGACGGTCGCGCGGCCATCCGCGATCGACTGCCCGGTTTGATCAGGTAGCCGCCAGCCGCCCGTAGAAAGCGCGGTCAGCCACGTCGACAGCGTGCTGGAGTCGTTCCTCGGAGGAAGGGGCTCCGACGGGGAAACCCGGCCATGGGAGAGCTCCACCAATAGTGAAAGCACGGAAGAATCACGCCGCATGATATACTCGTGATCAGGCTGGTTGTAGTAGGACAATAAACATTGATAGCAGCCGGCTTCGCACACGCGCTCACCTTCGGGAGTGAGCACTTCCAGCTTGGACAAATCATTCGTGGTGAATTGGTCGGTGTCGGGCACGTTGTAGTGCATGATCGTGAGCGCAGTGCGCGCTACGACAGCAAGTTGCTCAGGGTCCTGAGCTAATCGACTGAGCACGCCAGCGCCTCCCTCTGCCGCTTCATAAAGAAGAATGCTTTGTCGATTCAGGCGGTCGGGGAGGGGTTCAACAACAAGTTCGGAGTCCTCGATTTGAAACGTCTGCGTGATCCCTCGCTTCAATGCCGACTGAAGGGTAGCCATCGCGGCTTCGGTCAGGAGACTGGAGGGGGAGAAGATGAGAATATTGCGATGATCCTCCACGTAGGGGACGACCAACTGCACCGGTTGCTTTTCGGTCTTCTCCGGTTTAGGAGCCTGCTCCACTTTGTCATTGTTCGGATCCTCCAGTTTGCCCCACTGGCCGGTGATGGGATTAATGGCGAAGCCAAGCTGTTTCTTGTTCTTCCGACGTCGCCACCCTTTGTTGACGCGCCAAATACGAGCGGATGGCGAGTAGGTGAGCTTCGCGATTGATTCGTCCTTAAACTTGACCGCAGCGTAAACGACCTCGGGTTTCCCTCCGGGACCGGGAAGGAAGCGATAGGTGGTCTGCAACTCGAAGCCCTGGCGCTGACGTTCCTCTTCGTTGACGGAGATTCGTTCCTGCACCTTCGTCTCCACCGTTTCGATGCGAAACAAACCTCGAATCAGACCCTCATCGCGCAAGGCCTCTCCGCAGTGGTCACAGACGTTTTCGGTCGGCATCGGTTGCTCGCTGTTGCCGAGGTGGCCGTGGCCGCACTTGGTGCAGACGAGGGCGTTGATGGTCGCGAGTTCCGAATTGGCGGAGATCGAGTCTGAGCTCTGGATGTTCAGTTTCGTGCGATCGACGCGGAACATTTTCCCCTCGTGGTAGATGAGGCTGCGCGGACCAAACTCGGAGAGAGCAAGAAATCGGGGACGACTGACCATACTTCCCCGGTCGTCTTTGCCATTCGACTTTCGGCCGGTCGCAGGAATCCACGCCATCAGTGGTAATCGTGGGAAATTGTAACCCGGTAGGAACCCTTGACTCGCCAGATAACGGAACGTGTAAAAATCATTGCTGAACGCACTGCCGGAAGTCTTGAGCAGAAGAGTGAGTTGGTTCTTCGCATCTTGGTAGCGGCGGTTCGCGTTTTCGCGTTCACGCGCACTTGTGGCAGGGCTTCGCACGATCTTATCAGCAGTTTCCATCTGCTTTTGCACGCCATCGTAAAGTGAGCGCCAACGATCGAAAGCCAGATCAAATTCTTTCTTACTCGCATTGATCGTGTGTTCGACAAAATCGGGTGAAAACCAAGATGCATTGCTCGAATTTAGCTCGGCCTCAACTTGGCGAAGCACACCCTGCGCTTGAGTCAGCGCTCGAGCGGTGACAGCAGGATCGCTTAACCGAGATTTTATGGCTGGATCGAGCGGTTTGCCGGGATCATCCAAAGTTAATAGGGGAGCGATACTGGTCTCGAATTGATGTTCGACGGTGGCCATCCAAACGGCGTGGATGTGGCTCTCAATCAGATCCCGGTTCGAGAGCTCCAAAGTGGGGGCCTTCACGATGCCGTGAACCATGTCACTCTGGTGATTAAAGAACCACTGATCATGAGGACTCATCGCCGCGCAATAAGTTACGACCAATGCCGCCTGACCGGAACGCCCGGCCCGACCGCTACGCTGAGCATAGTTGGCGGGAGTAGGCGGCATGTTGCGCAGGTAGACGGTATTGAGGGACGAGATGTCGACTCCGAGTTCCATCGTGGGGGAACAGAACAGGACGGGGAGGCGCGGCATCGGACCGTCGTTGCCCTCGACCGCCTTCCAGTCCTCCAAGTCGCGCTCGTTGCGGCGAAAGAGCTGCTCAATGGTTTTCCGTTTGTCGGCATCGACTTGGGCAGTGTGCTCATGTGCCCGAAAATCGAAGAGCGCGTGGGACTTGCCGGTCAGCACCTCGGCTACGGTAAGATAGAGATCGCGAAAAAAGCTGTTTTGCGCGGTGCGAACCACCTCGGCATCGTTGCCCTTGAGCACCCATTGCAATGCCGCCGATTTCAACGTCCATCCCGCTAACTTGTTGTTATCGAGACCGACGCTTTGCACGTAACCGTGCTTACTGGCCGCTTTGAGGAAAAAGCGACACATCTCGACCAACTCCACGTTGGAGAATGGGGAGGTATGCTGACCGAAAGTGGAGCTCGGCCAGAATTTGGCGTATTTGATCAGCCGAATGAGCTTTGAACTTGGGCCACCTCCTACGATCTCAGTGCGCTTTCGGCCCTTACCTTTGCCATCCGGTCTTTTGTCGAGAATGAGGAAGCGGGTGGTGTCGGGGTTTTCATCCCAGCTGAAAGACCAGCGCTCCGTGAGATACTGACTGATCGGATTGGACATGCGTTCATGTTCCATGCCGTCGAGGAACCGAGTTTCGATGCAGAGATTTTTTACCATCTCGTCGAAAACCATGCGTCCTAACTCCGCTCGTTCCGTCGGGGAAAGTCGCGAAAGAATAGTGTGGTCTGCAAATGATGCTTCGTGCGCACAAAACTCCTCCAGTGACTCATAGCCAAGTTCTAGCAAGTTCAGCTGATGCAGGTTGGGGTTGTTATAGCGCCACCCTTTTCTCAGGTCGCGGATGAGTCGATAACCCAACACAAAACGAATCGCTTTCTGTGCTTCTTTAAGACCTAGCCCCAAAATTGCCGGATCGCGTAAATACTCGGCCAGCACGCCGGGATCGGAGTCGCCGAATCCGAGGGCTTCGAAGACGGCATCGGGCAGATTTTCCTCGGAAATCACTCCACCGCATTTTTGAAGCGCACCGATCAAACCGGATCGAATGATGAGTAGGTAAATGAAGTCGTTGAAGTGTCCGGCTTGGAGGGCGGCGTCTTGGCGATTGTCGGAAAATCCCAACATTTTGCGGGGATCGTTTCCGTCTAGGGCATCGGGAAATTTTTCGGCGTAGAGTTGACTCAATACCGACAGGGTGAGGATCGTCGTCGCCGATG
>CAXBOL010000254.1:0-6806 GCA_963977295.1 uncultured Opitutaceae bacterium | reverse complement strand
GCCATGCAAGAAAACGTTATCATCGAGTGCACCGAAGCCCGCAAAGAGGGCAAATACGCTTCCAAATATCTCACTACGCGGAACAAGAAAACCGTTACTGAACGTATCGAGAAGAAGAAGTATAATCCTTCTCTTCGCCGTCACACGATCCACAAAGAGATCAAATAGTTTTCGGCGACTTATTCTACCAATTTCAAAACCGAAGCCAGCCAGGCTTCGGTTTTTTTGTGCCTGGAACCTTCTCCGATTGTCAGAGGAAGACAGGACTTTGGATCAGGAACGTCGTGCGCCCCGCCAACCTTCGCGGTGTTTACGAATCCAATCGAGGAGGGCACGCTCGAAACCGATGTCATGCCCTAAACGTTCTGATTCCAACCACTTGTGTTTCAGAATTTCCTCCCGCTCAGCCAAAAACTCTTGGTAGAGGCTAGATTTCTTCACGAAGTCCCGTGAAGCGGGGGTTTCCGAACGATTCGAAACTTCAGTCATGGATACCACGTTGTGATGCGTTTTGTTCTTTTCGCTGATTCGCAAAGATAGCCAGAACCCTAGATTTCCCAACTCAGGTGTCAATACGGCCTGAGGTGAAAGCCCTAATTACCGTTCAGGAAAAGTTGGGGGAAACGGGTAACTATTCAGCTGCGCTGGCGCCTTGCTTGCGGGCCAATTGTTGTAACACCGCGTTACCGATGGATTTGAACACTTGGCTGGACGGTCCTTCCGGTTCGGTCACCACGATGGGAAGACCAGAGTCGCCCCCTTGGCGAATTTCAGGAATGAGAGGAACTTGACCGAGCAAAGTGGTCCCAAGAAGATCGGCAGTGAGCTGACCGCCGCCTTCGCCGAACAGACAGTGTTTGATTCCGGCCGGATCGGTGAAATAGCTCATGTTCTCGGCGACTCCGAGGAGGGGCACGTTCACCTTTTGGAACATCAGCCCTCCCTTGCGGGCGATGTTGGTGGCGGCCGGTTGAGGGGTGGTAACCAGCACTGCTCCGTCGAGCGGGATGGTTTGAACGAGGGAAAGTTGGGCATCGCCGGTGCCGGGAGGCAGATCGATCAACAGGATATCCAGTTCCCCCCAGCGGACGTTTTGCACGAATTGTTGAATCGTTTTCATGATCATCGGGCCGCGCCAGACCACGGGGGTGTTGTCGTCGATCAAGAAGCCCATGCTCATCACCTTTACGCCATGGGTCTCCATCGGAATCAGCATATCGCCATCGATTTCGGGCCGCCCGGAGAGGCCGATCATGAGCGGCACGCTGGGACCATAAATATCGCAATCCATGAGTCCAACGCGCCCGGGGCGACCAGCCGCGGTGAGGGATTGGGCCAGCGAACAAGCCAGGTTGACGGCGAACGTGCTTTTGCCCACGCCACCCTTGCCCGAGGCAATTGCCACGGCGTGTTTGATTTTGGCGTTGGCGGTATTGGTCGCATTGCCGGCGATGTTGCCACCAGCGGCCGGGGCCGCCTTGGGGGCGCTGACCGCAATATCAACGATCGTATCGGTGACGCCAGGCATGGCCTTGAGGCAAGCCTCGACCTCGCGTTTGAGCTGGAGGGGCGTTTTGGGATCATTGGTGGTCAAGTTGAGAGCCACCTTCACAGTGCCGTCGGCAAAGGCGGCTGAGCGCACAATGCCGAATGATACGATATCGCGGCTGAAACCGGGATATTTCACTTGTTTGAGCTGTTCCTTGATGTCTGAGGGAGTCACGGTTCGGATAGGATTTGGGAACGAAAAGGAAATAAAGTTGTTTAGATGCTAGACCCTGTAAACAGGAATGCCCCATTTTATCCACCCAATCTCAAATGCGACGCCTCACCTTTTTCCTCACTCTCTTTACCACCCTCCTTTGCGCACCGACCTGGGCCCAGCGCGCCACGGACATCGGTCCCGTCGATGTCAGGACATCCAATGCCACGGTTCCGATCCGGGTCACGGGCAGTCCCTCTGAGCTCGATAAGCTGGCTAACTTTGCTTTTGAGTCCCACGGGCTTTACCGTCGAGTCTCCAGCGGAGAGACGTATCTCATGCGCTTCACCGCCGTTTCCGGGACCCGGGTGCAAGTGGATGTATTGCGAGGGGGCAATGCAATTTTGAGCCGGGCCGTTTCGGGAACCTCGCTGCGTAATGCACTCTTGAAAGCGGCAGATGTGGCGGTCGAGGCGACGAGCGGCGGATCGAAAGGATTTTTTGCCTCCCAACTTACTTTCATCAGTTCTCAATCGGGCGCGACCGAAGTCCATACGGGAGACCTGTTCTTCGGCGATGTGCGTCAGATTACGCGTGATCGGGCTTCGGCGATGTCACCGCGATGGTCGCCGGATGGATCAAAGTTACTCTACACGAGTTTTTATCGCTCCAATGGCGCGGATATTTATCAAATCGATCTCAACACGATGCAGCGCACGACCTTTGTGAGCTTCAAGGGCACGAATCAGGGGGCACGTTACAGTCCGGACGGTTCGCGGGTGACGATGGTGTTGAGTGGCGAGGGTAATCCAGAAGTTTATGTGGCCAACGCCCAAGGTAAGGCCGTCTCTCGTCGCACTCGCTCGAGCAGTGTGGAGTCTTCCCCCGTTTTTTCCCCCGATGGTCGGCGCATTCTGTTTGTCTCCGATATGGCGGGTGGTCCTCAACTCTACACCATACCCGAGGCCGGAGGCCGTGCGAGTCGGGTGCCGACCAACATCAGTCGTTATTGCGCTGAGCCGGATTGGAGCGTGACCAACCCCAACTTGGTCGCTTTTTCCATGCGTATTGGCAGTGGGTTTCAAATTGGCCTATTCGATTTCAGCACCGGGGCGGCGGCAAAACAGGTCTCGAAGGCGCCCTTCGATGCGTTGGAGCCTTCGTGGTTGGCGGATGGGCGTCATTTGATCTACACCGCGCGCGCCCCGAATCAGCGCAGTATATGGTTGCTTGATACCCAGACGGGTAAACAGACCAAGTTGAGTCCTTCCTCGTTGGGGCAGGTTTCGCAAGCCAGTGCCGTATTGAAATAACGCGGGGCGGATTCGCCAAAATCACGGTCGAGCGTTGGTGAACTTAATGCCGCGGATGGCATGACCCTAGCTCATGGGGGGCAGGATGTGTTCCCCTGACAGTTCTCAAAATCGACCGGGGCGGTGGTTATGACTCCATCTGCTGCCGACGACGTGGGGCGACTACACGTTGCCAACGAAAGGTTTGTATCCTTACCAATGGAATTGGGATTCCATGTTTGTGGCGTTGGGGTTCTCAGAAATAGACCTGGATCGAGGTTGGACGGAGGTGGAGTCTCTCTTTCAAGGCCAGTGGGCCAACGGGATGGCGGCCCATATTGTCTTTCGTAAAGATGATCCGAGTTATTTCCCGGGGCCCTCCATTTGGCAATCCAAGCACTCGGTTCCGACGTCGGGGTGCTCTCAGCCGCCCGTGGCAGCGACGGTCGTGCGCGATCTGTATGAAAAAGACCCGAATGTAGGCGCGGCGCGTTTGGCCGATCTCTTCCCGAAGTTGATGAGTTGGCATCGTTGGTTTCACACCATGCGAGTGACCTCGGGCGGTGCGGCGATCGCGGTCACTCACCCATGGGAATCGGGGCGAGATAATTCACCCGATTGGGATTTGCCGTTGGCCAAAGTGGACCCGACGGGGATTGCCCCGTATCAGCGCAAAGACACCAAGCACGTGGACCCCACGATGCGACCGACGAGTTTCGAATACGATCGATACCTTAAACTCGTAGAGTTTGGCCGGGATTGCGGCTGGGATCATACACATATCACCCGGGAGGGACCCTTTGCGGTCGCAGATCCCGGCATCACTTTCATCCTCATGCGGGCGGACCGGGATTTGCGCTATTTGGCTGAGGTGCTGAAGAAGCACGCGGCGGTGAGAGAGATCGACGGATGGCTGCTCCACGCTCGTCACGCCGCCCGGTATTTATGGAATGACGAAATCGGGGCCTACGCTGCCCGGGATCTGCGCACGGATGAGCGGGCCGAGGGGGTGTCCAGCGTCGCGTTTCTATCGTATTACGCGGGCATCGCATCGTCGCGGCGAGATGCGAAACTTCAACGCCCGTTGGATCGGATTCTCGATTCGGCTCCGTTTGGGATTCCGAGCTTTGATCCTCAACATCCCAAATTTGATGCGAAGCGCTACTGGCGTGGTCCAAGTTGGTCCATTATCAACTATTTGGTGGCTCGCGGACTCGCGGAATTCGGGTTTGAGCGAAAGGCGGAACGTATCCGAATGGCGACGCGAGCAGCGATTCAGCAGTCGGGATTTCACGAGTATTTCAACCCTTTGACGGGTGAAGGTTATGGGGGAGCGAATTTCACGTGGACGGCGGCAATTTGGCTGGCTTGGGCATCGCCCAAGACGGATCCGATTGACCCTCCGACAGGGTGAGCGCCAAACGTTTCACCATTTTCTGTCGCTAATGCTATTTTGTCGGGTTGCGTAACCTGCTCCCCCGCATTGCGTCTTCCTGAGACCCTCCCTAGCTCGCGCCGATCCTTCGCGTATGATTTTTGGTATCTATCCCTTCCTCCGCAAACCCACATTATTCGTCTTACTAGTCGCCGCACTGGCATTGGTTGGCTGTGTTTCGCCGCCTCCACCGGAGACTGAGGCGCTACAGGTGGAACTTCCTGACTACTGGCAGACGGGTTCAATGAGTGGACAGTTTGAACCGCAGAGCTGGATGGACGACCTGGCGGATCCCAAGCTGGAGGCTGTGATGGCGGAGGCCATGCAGCATAATTTTGGTATTTTGGCGGCAGAAGCTCGTTTGGATGCGGCGCTCGCTGGCACGATCGCCAGTAGCGCTTCG
This sequence comes from uncultured Opitutaceae bacterium, assembly GCA_963977295.1. Taxonomy (GTDB): domain Bacteria; phylum Verrucomicrobiota; class Verrucomicrobiia; order Opitutales; family Opitutaceae; genus Actomonas. The sequence continues at coordinate 1,974 of CAXBOL010000254.1, read as the reverse complement.
ATTTGGCCGACCTTAAGCGCATCGTTGAATAAGAACGAATCGCGGCGTAGCTCGGCCAGTGGCATCCAGCAGACGCCCGTTTCCAAAACCTATGGACTGACGGGACGGTTTAATTGGGAAATCGATTTATGGGGCAAACTACGCAACGGGCATCGTGCGGACCTTGCTGATGCACAAGGTGCGGTGGCTGACTTCGAGGCCGCGCGGTTGATGATCGCGGGACGGGCGGCCAAGGCGTGGTATAACCTGATCGAAGCCGAGCAACAGTTGGCCTTGGCCAAGAAGATTCTTGAGGCCTTCGAGTCGAGTGTCCGCATCGTGGAGGAAGGGTTTGCCCGCGGAATTGGGAGCGCGTTGGATGTGCGTTTGGTCCGGGCCAATCTGGCTTCCGCGGCGAGCACTCACGAACAACGGTTGCGAGCCCGGGACGCCGCGGTGCGCACTATGGAGATTATTCTCGGTCGTTATCCCTCCGGAGCTTATCAAGCCGCTGACGCGTGGCCGACGATAAAGTCTGAAGTGCCGGCGGGACTCCCTTCCGAGCTGCTGTTACGACGTCCCGATGTGATGAGTGCAGAACGTGATCTGGCGGCGGCTCAGCAGCGAAAGTTTGAGGCCAAGAAAGCGATGCTGCCCAGTCTTGATCTTACGCTGACCCGGGGAACAAGTGACACCTCGGCCGATAATTTGCTGGATCTCGATGCCCGGCGCGTGTGGTCGCGGGTCTGGAATATTTCGCAACCCTTGTTCCAAGGTCGACGACTCAAAGCGAATGCCGAGCGTGCTGAAGCCAATCACCGTTTGGCGGTGGCCAATTTTACCAGTGTGGCAATCACCGCGTTCAAAGAAGTCGAGGATGCGCTGAGCGAGCAGGGATCGTTTTCACGTGATTACGAACTCCAAAAGGTCGCCACGGAAGAGTCCGTTGCGGCAGAGGTTCTCGCTTGGGAGCGTTACGAAAGTGGTTTGGCTGACATCACGACCGCGCTCGACGCCGTGCGACGTTCCATCGCCGCCCAACGTTCGCTTATTCAAATCACCAATCAACGGATACAAAGTCGTATTGACCTCTACCTGGCGCTCGGGGGGGGATTCACGACGGACACGGCAGCTTCCAACTAAAATTTTTGCATGAAACGACTTCTCCAAATTTTGCTTCCGCTCGGGATTCTGGCTCTGGCTGTGGGAATCACCGCCTACATGATTTTGAATCAAGCCGAGCCGCCGCGTCGTGTCTTTCAAGCCCCGCCGCGGGAAGTGGTGGTGCGACCGGTAGAAAAAGAGGACTACCAAATCGTGCTTCATTCCCAAGGCACGGTGCAGGCACGCACGACCAGCACCCTCATACCCGAAGTTCGGGGACGGATTGTGGCGATCGGACCGAACTTTCAAGAAGGTGCGTTCTTCGAGGAAGGGGAAGTGTTGATCGAAATCGACAAGAGCGATTACGAGACCGATCTCATTGTGGCGCAGGCGAGTCTCGCGCAGGCAGAATTGCAACTAGCGGAGGAACAAGCCCGATCCGCCCAAGCCAAACGAGACTGGGACCGACTCAACCCAGGTCAGCCGGCCAACACGCTGACCCTGCGTGAGCCGCAACTGAAGCAGGTTGAAGCCGCCGTCGCCTCAGCGCGAGCGCGCGTGCGCACGGCTGAAGTCAATTTGGAGCGGACGCTGATCAAGGCTCCGTTTGCGGGTCGCCTGCTTTCCAAAAGCGTGGACGTGGGCCAATACATATCGCCCGGTAATCAATTGGCGCGGATCTACGCGGTGGATTACGCGGAGGTTCGTTTGCCGCTGACGTCGACTCAGTATTCCTTCCTCGACATGCCTTCGGTTTATCGGGGTGAAAATCCCACGATTGCGGAAGGGCCTCGGGTGGCCCTCGAATTGGACATCGCGGGGCAAACCTACACCTGGCAAGGTCGGATCATTCGCGCCGAGGGTGCGGTGGATTCGAAAAGCCGCCAACTC
>CAXBOL010000253.1:0-6809 GCA_963977295.1 uncultured Opitutaceae bacterium | reverse complement strand
TTTATTTCGTAAACATGGCTCTGTGAACTCTGTGCAATTCTCGGTGACCTCAGTGACCCACTTCAACTGCGGTATTTAAGTTTATCGGGAAATATCGGAGAAGGCACGGAGCGGGAGGAATGTCTGAGATGGCCACAAAGAGGCACCAAAGGCACCAAGAGGGTCGGTTGTTTTTGTGCCTCTTGGTGCTTTTTATTGGCAATTGATTTTCCAAGCTCTTCGAGAGAGATAACGAGGAAAACCAAGTCGGACGCACTGGGAGGGGTTTTACACCCCGACTCGTTCGGTGGCGACGGAGGCTGAAGCAACCGCTCAGAGCGACTCAATAAAGTGCCCCTCTGGCGCAACCGCCGCGCGCTATATTTCTTTGAAGAATCCCGCGGGATTAACCGTTAACGTGGAAGGCACACCTTTGCCTTTTTCGAGGGCGGGCACGAAGGTCATCTGTTCCACAATGGCTCGAATATTGGCCGGCACGATCATGTTGGCCGAACGGATGCCCACGAGTTGGCCCTCGGCATCAAGCTCAACCGTCACCGGCAGATCATACGCTGAAGCAGACTCGGCAGCGAGCAACGCCGGGGGCACAATCGACCAGACCGGAGAGGCCGGCACGGATTGCCCCCGATGCCTCCCCAAGTGATCCAGCTGCACGTAGGTTTTAGCCTCTTCAGCAGTCACCGCGTAGTGCTTCTCGGACAAATTGGACGGGATCTCTTCGCCCTGCCAATAAAGGTGCACGCGCACATCTTGGATCTCAAAACCTTCCGGCATACCCGCCTGCATGAATTTAACCTTGCGGGGATTCGCGTCCACGGGGCCGATCTGGCGGTAAAAACTGGTATCATGTATCGCCCCTTCGACCGTGACCCGGAGGATCGCGACGACATAGGCATCGGCAATGGGCGTGGGCGAAGAGATCATAAAGGAAAGTCGAACCGCATCAAACGGACTGACGACCCCATCCGGATTTGCTGAATTGGTGGCCCGATCGCTGACATTCCCCAAATTTTGAAAATCTCCGATCTCTGCCATGGTCGCCGCGACGGATGCGTCAATTTCCTCCTGGGCCATCGCATCTGCGGAAGGCGAACCGGCGGGACGCATCGACTCTCGCACGGATGCATCCCGTTTCTCTATTTGATCCTGCACAAAATCCTGAATCGCTTGATTGTCCCTCATCTGCTTGAGCACAGAATTCTTGTAAGGTGAGTGCACGCGGTCAGATTTCAGTCCGTCAATCGTGGCCGAGGTAGCGCTGACCTTGGTGGCCATTTTCCACTGCAATCCACCTGAATTTCGCAAGGCGATGACCTGGCGATCAGGCGTGTCCAACAGCGCTTTCTTATCCTCGATTTTCCGCACATTCACCATCTTCGCCTCGTGATTCAAAACCAGATCCACCCCGACAAATAATTGGTGGTCCCGCACCGGGGCGTCCTGCGATCGGACGACCAGCGGCGAAGCCGCCGGGGCCGCAGTCAAAACTCCTCCCAGACACAATAATCGACCTAACAAAGCTAATGAGGAAGTCATGATAAACGGGGGAATTATTGCGCCGACACAAACGAATCTTACGATCTGCCCGAACATAGCCTTCCAAGAGGCTCCGTCGAGTTCGTGATTAATTTTCACCCAAATTCATTCGGTCAAATCTCCGCCTCGTCCGCCAAGTATGACCGACCTCACCCCCGCCCGCCTGACGTCGGGATCCGAGCCAGCCCACCCCGTTTGCCTTCACCACCTGGCGTGGAACTTTTTGATCCCTTCCCCGTCCCAACGTTTTCGGCCCCTCTTTTTACCGTGAAACTCAGACTCTTTCCCCTTTCCCTGCTTCTCGCTGCACTCTTCGCATCCGGCTGCCAGACCGCCCCCGACACCGAGCGCCCCGCGCTCACCGAAACCTTCGTCGTAAAACGCGGCACCACTGCCGAAGACTTGATTGCCAACCTCGGCGAACCCGACCTCCGCCATCCCTTGGAGGATTACTCCGTGCATGCTGAAGTCTGGGTGTATCACCGAACCATGGGCACCGACTCCAAACTCAAGCTGACCGGCACCGAAGATCAGAGATATTGGGACCCCGCCACCCGACAGGTCGTGGTGATCCAAGTCCCTTCCTATGCGCCGGAAGTGACCTCCAACGTAGAGGTCACCGAGATCCTGATGATCAAAGACCAAGTTTACTCCTGGAAACGAAAGAACACGACCCGACGCGACGTCGACGGGCTCAGTCGCTAAACCGAAGCCGGGGCCTTCACGCACAACTCCACCCCGGTCGACACGCCTCCCTGGGTTCCCCGCGAACCGCGGTGCGCCCACTTCGGCGCAGCGTGGTGCCGTGCGAAGAATTGGCTAAAATGCAATTTGGGCACCTCCTCGACTCTCGGTGATTTCCGTGTGATCCCGTTAACCAAAACCATGATGCCGACTCATCTTCGAGCGGGTCTCCGGAGACCGTTGGGTCGACTCTCCACCGAATGGCTAGGCCTTTATCGTATGACTATAGGCTTATTGTAATTTTCGCTCCGCCAACTCTTTCTTAAGTGCTTCATATCTCTTTGATTTTTTCAAAAAGACATAAACCAAAAATAAAGGAATTAGAGTGAAAAATCCCCAAGTGCTGGCGGCAGCGCTAAAAATTACTATCCCAATCAAGAACCCTATAAAAAAAGCATCTATCATCGGTGACGGTTTAATTTTTTTTGCTTCTTCCAGCAGTTCCGCATCACTTAACTGAGATATTTCTTTTTGGCTCATTTGACTCGATTTTAGTTTATTTTAACCGGGTGGAGTAGCTTTTGGTTTTTTGCCCACAGCCAGCAAATGCTTGTGAGTAGAAGAGCACGCCGCGCGGCAGCCTGTAGCTCCTGACCGATTTGTTGGATGATCTTCCTATTTCGTCGAGTGTAATGGATCGCTTGAATTCGCGGCGTCAACCTCTCAACGACAGATTCATACGCCAAAGTGCTGGTTCCTCTGCCTGTAGTCTCGACAATTGGATTGCCCACTAGCTCGGGAAACGACTCTAGATGAGCGGCTTCGCGGGGGACTCACGCATTCTCCAAGGGATCGGATTGATCGGGTCGGCCGGAAAGGAAGACGGACATTCCTGTCCGTCCTGAGCCCGGTCAAATCCCCCCGCACGCTTCGCCAAACCTCAAACCGACGGACAGGAATGTCCGTCTTCCTTTTCTCCGTCCTTCGTCCTCGTCCGGCTCCAAACGGTATACTCGCCCTCGCGCAGAAGCAAAAGGCAAGGTCTGCGAAGGGGTCATTCCGTTAATCTTAGTATTAAGGCGACTATTCGCCGCATCGAGGAGGCTATCCTGAAAGGGCGCTGGCGGTCGGCCCCAAATTAAGTCCACCTTCGTTAAGTTCGAATCCGTATCCATCTGTGTGAATCTGTGGTTAAAAATCCCCATCAAACCCATGTAGCTTTCGGGTAATTCGCGTGTTTCGTGGTTTCCTACGACATGAGCCCGGCTACGACGAAACGCCGGAAACTTGAATCTCGCAGTTGGGCAGCGCGCTGCGGAGTTGTTGCACCAGTTCCGGCGATTCCAGCTCGGTCTGAAACAAGAACAATTTCTTCAATTGGGTGAGTTTCGCCAGGCCGTCGAGGGCTTGAGGCGTGAGCGCTGAACCGTAGAGGTTAAGCGATTCGAGGTGGGTCAGTTCCGCCAGGCCACCGATCGTCTGCCCGGAGAGTTGGGTGCGACTGAGGTTCAGGGTTCGCAGGTTCGAGAACTTGGCCAAACTCGTCACCGCCTCATCGGTCAAAATCGTGCCGCTCAAGTCCGCCGCCACGAAGTGTTGACCGTAGGGCTCGAGTTCCGCGAGCAGTTGGTCGTCGAAACGTTTGCGGACCGCATTCGTCTCCAGCGTGAATTCGGTCGAGTTGGCTTCAACCGGGAGGATCAACAGGCCGTAAACCGTCCGAAACTCCGCGAGTTCTTCATACATGCGAACCCGCGCGGCGTTGAGTTCTTCGCGTTCCGCGGGGGTCAACATCGCCGCAAACATGCGGCGGATGTAGGCATCGACCGGCGCTGGCACCGCACTGGCCGCACCGACTTTCTGATCCTTGGACGCGCCTTGTTCTATCCACCACGTGAGCAGCGCAATCTCGTCGGCACTCAAGGGCGGTTTCTCATCGGGCGGCATGAACTCCTCATCGTCCATCGGTAATGTCACCCGGAAAATCAGCTCGCTCGCGTCCACATCAAAGGGCACCACCGCGGGTCCGAGCTCGCCGCCCGCGAGATGGCCCTCGAACGTCGACAGGTTGAGCTCCCCTTTCATTTTATCCGGATTGTGGCAGGACTGACAGTTTTGCTCCACGATCGGTTTCACCAGGTGATCAAACACCACGAGGTCCTCCGGCCGATGCACCACGATCTTTTCCGCCACCGGCAAACCGACCAGTCGGCGCACGGAATCGGGGGCATACTTCGTGAGGTAATCACTGCCATGCGTGAGGGAGCCACCTTGGTGGCTCGTCACAAACAATAGACCCACGGTCACCACCAGCATGAGACGGTAGGTGAGCAACGACGGTCGGGTGCGCAACACGCCCAACATCAACGTGGCCATAGCCAGCCAAATGCCGTTGCGCATGTGCTCGCGCACCAAGGGTTCATTGGCCCCCTCCCCGTAGGCCAACATCGTGCCGGTCAAGACCGCCACCACCGTGGTCACAATCGTCAAGCCGAGCACCAAGGGCACCAACTCCGCCGACTTGGACTCTTTGCGCCGCAGACCGAGGCCTTCGAGCAGAACCAACAGCAGGATCAGGCCGATGGGCAAATGCAACACCACCGGGTGAAATCGGCCGAGGAACCGCCACAGCGTATCCTGAGCTTCACCCGTCAAAGGATCACTTGCCGACAACCACCAGAGCCCCATGAGGGCGATGCCGCACAGGAGTTGAACAAAAAGAAGGGATCGGTTTTTCACGAAATAATTTAAGCCAGAATACCCTTCACGAGGTGAGCTTCCTCTACGCCCGTCAGCTTAAGGTCCAGTCCCTGGTGTTTGAAATTCAGGCGCTGGTGATCGATACCAAACTGGTTGAGTATCGTGGCATTGAGGTCGCGAATGTGCACGGGGTCACGCGTGATGTTGTAGCTAAAATCGTCGGTTTCACCGTAGACCACGCCTGGCTTCACGCCGCCGCCGCCCATCCACATGGTGTAACAACGCGGGTGGTGATCGCGGCCGTAGTTGGCGCGGGTCAACTCGCCCTGACAATAGATCGTGCGGCCAAACTCACCGCCCCATACCACCAGCGTGTCGTCATACATGCCGCGTTGTTTGAGATCGGTGATCAGGCCGTAACACGCCCGATCCACGTCGCGGCACTGGTTGGGCAAATCCTTCGGCAAGGCGCCGTGTTGATCCCAGCCGCGATGGAAAATCTGGGAGAACCGCACGCCTTTTTCAGCGAGGCGCCGCGACATCAGACAATTGTAGGCAAACGTGCCCGGCACGCGGGAGTCGGGTCCATAGAGGTCGAAGATGTAATCGGGCTCGTCGGACAAATCGGTCAGTTCCGGCACAGACGACTGCATGCGAAACGCCATCTCGTATTGGGAGATGCGCGCATGCGTTTCCGGGTCTCCAAATTCGTGATACAGGTCCTGGTTGATCTCGTTGACCCCATCGAGCATCATGCGACGCACATCGCTGGAGACACCGTGCGGGTTGGAGAGATAAAGCACGGGATCGCCGTCGGACCGCAGGGCCACGCCCTGGTGCTGCGAAGGTAACGGGCCTGCACCCCACAATCGAGTGAAGAGGGCCTGCGCCTCCTGCCGTCCGGTCCAGGAGGAGTTGAGCACCACAAAGGTGGGAAGGTTGTCATTGAGACTACCGAGCCCGTAGCTCAACCAAGCCCCCAAGCTGGGACGACCCGGAATTTGATTACCCGTTTGAATGTAGGTGATGGCCGGGTCGTGGTTAATCGCCTCGGTCCACATCGATTTGATGATGGCGATATCGTCGACCAACTTGGCGGTATTGGGCAGCAGTTCACTCACCCAGGCGCCGGATTTGCCATACTGCTTAAAGTCGTAGATCGTGGGGGCGATGGGAAAGCGCGCCTGCCCAGAGGTCATGGTGGTGAGGCGTTGCCCATTGCGAATTGATTCGGGCAGGTCGGCGTTGAAGCGGTCCTTCATCGCGGGCTTGTAATCGAACATGTCGAGCTGCGAGGGAGCCCCCGACATGAACAGATAGATGCCACGTTTTGCTTTGGGCGCGAAGTGGGTGGCCCCCAGCATGCCATTGCCCAACGGGTTGGTGGCGGGGTCAAACAGCGGCGAGGCTGATATCGCCTTGGCGCCGAGGGTGGACAAGGCCGCCCAGCCGAAGCCCTTGGCCACGTTGCCTAAAAACTGCCGGCGCGTCTCGAGGTTGATGAAGTTTTGGAGGGGATCCATGATAGTCGAAATTACGGTGGGGTTGAGGCGCGGGCTCAGTTCTTGTTGATGAAGTTGTCGAGATTCATGATCTGACTCGCGACCATGGTGAGGGAGGCAAAGTTCACGACATCGGTGGTCTCGAGGGGCGTCGAATCCCCCGTGTGCACCAGTTTCGCCGCATCGTCGGGATTCTGTCGAAACGCGGATTCGAATTTGTGATACGATTCGCTCAAAATTTTACCGTGAGTCGCGGGGGCGGCGCGACCGAAGGCGTAGCGATACATCGCCCCGATGCGTCCATCGACCGACAAATCCGTCACCTCGAGCGAACGCTGCGCCAACATGCGCGCCGCTTCGAAGAACTGCGGATCGTTCATCAGAATG
>CAXBOL010000252.1:0-6849 GCA_963977295.1 uncultured Opitutaceae bacterium | reverse complement strand
AAAGATCAAGATTTCGGGTTCGAGCACCAGCATGGCCGCAATCACCACGCGCGCCCGGTCGGCCTGCGAAAGCGAAAAGGGATGCGCGTTCCGCAAGTGGGTGAGGCGCATGGCCTCAAGGGCTGACTCGCAGCGCCGGTGCTTTTCGGCGGATGTGAACGAGGTGGTTTGTAACGAAAACCCGACCTCGGCTTCGACGGTGGCGTTGAAAAGATTCTGGTCCGGGCGCTGGGGCACAAACCCGATGCGTTGCGCAAGCGCCGAGACGGAAAACGACCCGAGCGGCACTCCGTCGATTAGCACGTCGCCGGAGGTGGGTTGCAATAGGTTGAGCAGGTGTTGCAGCACTGTGCTTTTTCCGGCGCCGTTCTGGCCGATGATGAGGCAATAGTCCCCGCGGTAGAAGGGGAGGGTCAAATTAGTCAACGCTTTGGTGCCATCGGGATAACGATGGGTGACGTCGATAAGTTGCAGGATTGGAATGCCTCGATTGATGGATACGGGCGGCCCGGGATCAAAGGCGTGGGCCGTCGGTAGTTGAGCTTTTAGCACTGCAGCTTGAGGCATGGTCACGGGCAGGGGAGCCGCGATCGGCAGTATGGCCGCTTTGTTCAAGGCCGCAAACACCGAGGTGATCTGGGGGGGACGCAGGTGGTGGCGGTCCATGCGTTCCACATCAGCCAGCACGGTTTCGATGGAGTCATCGACGGTGAGTTGTCCCTGATCAATCACGATGGCCCGGGTGCAGGTGGTGGCCAGCTCTTCACTCGCTTGGCTGGTGATGATAAAGGTCGTCCGAAAAGTGACGTTGAGTTTTTTGACCAAGGCAAAAATTTCAGCAGTGCCGACCGGATCAAGTTGCGAGGTGGGATCGTCGAGCACGATTACGGGTGGGCGCGCGGCGAGCACGGTGGCGATGACCAAACGTTGCTGTTGTCCGCCCGAAAGATCCTGGGGATGTTTGGTGGCGAATGCACCGAGGCCCACCGTGGCGAGGGCCTCGGTCACGCGGGATTTGATTTCGGCGACCGGCAGCCCGAAATTTTCGAGGGCAAAGGCGACTTCATCGGTCACTGACGTCGTGACCAGTTGGGATCCGGGGTCTTGCAGCACCAGTCCGACGTGCCGGCTCAACGTGTGGATGGGCGTATCCACCGTATCGTGACCCGCGACTCGAATGGAGCCGAAGCAGCGCCCGCGATAGAACTGGGGGACAAGCCCGGCCAGCGCGAGGCAGAGAGTGGTTTTGCCGGCTCCGGTGGGACCGAGTAGGGCAACGATTTCGCCGGGTTGGATGGCGAGGGAAAGGTCACGCAGCACGGGTCCGGACGAGCTCGGGTAGCCGTAGGAAAATTGCGAAATTTCGATCAGCGGAGAGGGCATGGTCGCGGTTTCAGAACATGGCCTCGGGAGGCTTGATCAAGGCCATGGATCGAAGTCCGGCGATGACGCCGGTGCCGATTACGGCACCAATCAAGCTGCGGGCCAGGTTCTCCAACGGCACCATGACAAAGAAAATGTAGAACACTTCCTCGGGCCAGCTGATCACCAGGTAGGACAACCAGGACATGTAAAACATCATCAAGCTTGCCGCGATCCAGGTGCCGAAAAAGAGGCCCACGCTCACGCGTTTAAGATCGGGGCTGGCGATCAAGCACCCGATCCAAATTCGCGTCGGGGCGATAAACAACACGGTGGAAGTGATGTGGGTGAGGTAGCTGAGCAGGAATACCGAGGAGTCCACGCCGTTGAGGTTTACCGCGACATGGTAAAACGAAAGCCATCCGCCCACGGTGAAGAGACTGAGGGCGAGCCAGAGCCCGTGACGTCCGGAGGGTTTGAGCGCGGCGGCGTAGAGCGCGGCGAGTCCGGCGCCGCTGACGGCCAACCACGGAATGCCGGCGGTATGAGGGGCGAGGAACACCCCGACCAACGCGCCAATCGCGCTGGCCACAAATCCGGCCCACGGGCCGAGCACCCAGCCGTTGAAGGAGTAGACGCCTTGGGCCATGGGAAAACTGGAACCCCCGGAAAGCACGATCGAAAACGGGATGAACGACAGCACGGCGATGACCGTCGCCAACACAATGACAAAGGCGATCGGCGCGCCGCCGATGGTGGCAGAATCGTGAAACTTGATCTCACGTTCCGGTCCGGCGAGACCGGCATACGCGTCCTGTTGCCCGTGGATTTCAGCCATGTGAACTAGTCAAATTTGAGCAGTCGTCGTAAGTTGCCGCCCATGATGGCTTCGAATTCTGCGTCGGTGAGTCCGGCGGCCCGAATGTCGTCAATCATGCGGGCGAAATCGGCTTCACTGGAGTCTTTGGGATACAGCATGATCGGATAATCCGTGCCGAATAGAATGCGGTCTGGGCCGATCATGTCGGTCACGTGGCGGAAGATTTCCTTGTCGTAAAGCAACGGGGACGCGGCGGTGTCGTAGTAGACATTGCGCAGGCGTTTTTTGACCCGAGGATTGTGTTCAAAGAACGGGATGCCTCCGCCCCAGTGGGCCAGAATGAACGTCGCCTCCGGGTAATCCATCGCCAATTGCAAGTAGTCACCCAGCGGCGTGGGAATGGTGCTGGCCGCGCCGATGATCAAGGGATCGGTGACGTGCAGATTGAACGGCACATCGGCCGCGATGGCGACTTCGACGAGTTTGGCGAAATCGTCGTCCTGGAACGAAAACCCCTGGGCTTGGGGCAGCAGTTCACCGAGGCCGCACAGCCCGGCGTCGAGGCAGCGATTGACGTTGTCGAGGCCGCGTTGTCCGGAGCTGGGTTTAACGGTCGCGAAGGCATGGATACGGTCGGGATGCTGGGCGTGCCAGTCCATGAACCATTGGTTCTGAATCTCGCAGGTTTCCTGATGCTCCCAATACCAGCCGAGCATGACCACCTTCTCGACCCCGGCACGGTCCATGTCCCGGAGGAGTTGATCGGTGTCGGCCCACGCCTGAATGGTCGGCTGACCTTCCGGCGCGACGCAGTGAGTGAACCAAGGTTCGCGGTGGGCCTCACCCCACGCCCGTGGATTGTTGAAAACCTCGGGGGGGTAAGCGTGAATGTGGCAGTCGAGAATACGGGTCATGATGGGGGAGAGTATGAGTAAACCTCACTCGCGGACGAGCGATTTGAGCCACGGCGTGATGATGGCGATTTGGGGATATTTTACCGCGCCGATCTTTTCAATGTGAGCAAGATCGCCCAAGGCGAATTTGGCCCCGGGTTCACCGCCCTCGATCGATTCCTGTGAGACTTCCAGATAGAGGCGCTTGGCCTCTTCAATGTCTCCGGTAAACAAAAGCCCGTGGGCAAGGTTGAGGTGGTGCAGAAAATTGTCTGGCTCGCGGGCGATGCCTTTGCCCGCCTCCGCAATGGCCCGGGCCGGATCACCGCTGTAGAGGTAGAGCTCGGCGGTGTGAGCATAGAAACGAGGGAACTGAGGTTCGATGGCGAGCACCGCGGCGTAGTCTGCTTCGGCCGCGGCCCAGTCACGATTCACGTAGTGGTGGGTGAGGTTGGCCCGGTAGGCGAGCGCCCGGGCCGATTGGGGATCGGCGGCGACGGCGAGATCGAAGTCCGCGGCTCCGGCGGGACGATCACCCTGGTTAAATTTGAGCAGTCCGCGCTCGATCAACGGTTCGGCATAGGTCGGGGCGGTGGCCACGGCTTGGTCGTAGAGGGCAAATGCTTTGGCGGCGTCGCCGGCACTTTGCGCGGCTTTGGCCTCGAAGATCAGGTCGTCGGCGGTCGCGAAGGCGCGGAGACGGTCCGTGCGGGTATCGATTTCGCGGCGGAGCTGGGCGGCGTCGTGGGCGGGAAATTCCAGACCGTCGGCGACCAGTTTGCCGCCCACATAGACTTGTTCCAAGTTGCGGAGACTCATTGCGAGCACGTAGCTGGCGATGGGCTCGTAGACCGGGCCGGTGTCGGGATGTCGGGGATTTACGATGAGGAAGTCAGCAAATTTTCCGACTTCAAGACTCCCGACATCTGCATCGATTTCCAGCACCTCGGCGCTTCCCAGGGTGTGGAGGCGAAGCATGTCCTGCACGGAGAGCACGGTCGCGTCTTCGTGCAAGCCGCGCATGGTGTAGAGTCCGATGCGCAAATTTTGCCACGGATCCGAAACGTCGGTGCAAGATTGATCATCGAGTCCGACCGCCACGGGAATGCCGCGTTTGCGGTAGTCGACGATGTCGGCGATACCATCGGCCAACCGACCGTTGGAAGTCGGTTGCCATGACATCTTGGCGCCACTGGCGGCGACGGTTTCCAGAATGTGGTCATTCACCTGAATGAAGTGTCCAAAAATGAGCTGAGGCCCGAGGGCGCCGGCTTCGACATACCATTCAAACTTCTCCTGTTGTTCGGGCACCCGTTCGGGGCTTTCGAGAAAATGCGACTGGTTGAGCAGACCGTAGTCGCGCATGAAGGCAGCCTCCATGAAGGCGGTGCTCTTGTTGGGCTCGAACTGCACGCGGCCACTGATGGCCATTTTAAGCAACAGGTCATGATCCGCGGCCTGAGCGCGGCCGTAGGAAAGGAGTTCTTCAAAATGTGCCCGGGTTTCGGACAACGTATCGAATTCGAAGATGAAAATGCTGTCGATCGAGCGCAGATTGGCGTCGAGACGGGCTCGGATCTGATTCTGTTGAAAAGGACCGGGCTTGAGGCGGGGCGGAGGCACGATCTCGCCGGCGCCGATGGCGGGAGGACCCACCGACCCGCTGTAGGTGAAGTCATAGGCAGTGGTGATGCCGTTGCGCAGAAAATCGAGCGAGCCATGGAGCGTGAACCAATACAAATCTTCCGCCGTCGAATGCCGCAGATACCGATCCCAGGCGCGAAACCAGCCATAGAGGGTCACGTCGTGGCCGAGGCCCCGCAGCGGACTCATGAAGATGTGACTGTGGGCCGAAATGAAACCGGGTGCGATCATTTTTCCGGTGGCGTCGATCGTCGTGGTCGCTTGCACATCAGCGGGTGCGTCGCCGACGCCAAGGGCTGCGATGCGACCGTCTTCGCCGACCGTGAACCAGCCCAGAAAAGCGTCGGGTTGGTCGGGGGCGACGGTGATGAGCGTGGCGTTCTTGACGAGTAAAGCGGGTGTCGCGGCGAGCGTGATACAGCCACTGATTGAAGCGAGGAGGAGGCGGACGATTTTCATTTTACAGGACGTTAAAGGTCAGAGGCGATGTCGTCTTTGATGCGGTCCATGCGGGTGTCGATTTCCCGGCGCACGACGGACTCGTCGTAGGACAGCATGGTGGTGTCATTAGCCACGCGACGGCCGGCCACGTAGACGAGGTCAAGATTACGCAATCCGCACGCGAGGACGTAGGTGGCGAGGATGTCGTGCACCGGACCGGTGTCGGGGTCGCGCGGATCCACCACGAGGAAATCGGCGTATTTGCCGACCGCCAAACTACCGACGTCGTCATCGATATCCAAAATTTGGGCACTGCCGAGAGTGTGCAAAAACAGCATCTCGCCGATGGGCATTGCCGCGGCGTCGCTGTGCAAGGCGCGCTGGGTATACATGCCGATGCGCAAGTTTTGCCACGGATCAGAAATGTCGGTGCAACTTTGATCATCGAGTCCGACGCCGACCGGAATCCCCGCGTCGAGGTAACCGCGCACATCAGGAATTCCGGAGGCGAGGCGGCCGTTGGAGGTCGGTTGCCAGCACATGCGCGAACCGGACGCGGCCGCGCGGGCCACGATGTCGTCGTTGACCTGAATAAAGTGACCAAAAATGAGCTGAGGCCCGAGGGCACCGGCGGCTTCATACCACTCAAACTTGGCCTGTTGCTCCGGGACACGTTCCGGGCTTTCGAGAAAATGACTTTGGTTCAGTAGACCATGATCCTTCATCAAAGCAGCCTCGAGATAGGCAGCACTGATGTCAGGGGCGCGTTGCACGCCACCGCTGATAGCCATCTTCATGGCGAGGGGGTGCGTGGTAGCAAACTCGTTGAAGTATTCTAAAACCGATTCGAAGCGTGCGCGGGTAACCTCGGTGGGACCGACGCGAGGGAGACCGACGCTGTTGACGAAGCGCAGGCCGGCGTCGTTCTTGGCCCGGATTTGATTCTCTTCATACGGACCGGGACGAGGTTCGTCATACGGCACCTTTTCGTTGAGCCCGACTGCCGGATACCGCTTCACGCCGGAGTGGGTGAAATCGTAGCATGTGGTGATACCGTTGCGGAGGAAATCGAGGGCCCCATGGAGCGTGAACCAGTAGATGTCGTCGGAGGTGACGCGGCTGAGAAATGGTCCGAGCGCGCTGCCCCAACCGTAGAGGGTGGAATCATAGCCGACCCCGCGAACGGGACTCATATAGATGTGGCTGTGCGCCGAAATAAACCCCGGTGCGACGATGCGACCGGCGGCGTCAAAGGTTTCCTCCGGGGCAAGATCGGAGGGAGGGGAACCAGGGCCGAGTCCGCTGATTCGACCCTCGGCGTCGACGGAAAACCAACCGGCGAACGCGCTGGGTTGGGCTGGGTCGACCGTGATGAGTTGAGCATTCTTAACCAGTAGGGCGACGGGGGCGGCCGCCGCTAACGGCAGGGTGGCAAGCAGGAGGAACGAAACTCCGAGGGCGATGAACGAGCGGATGCGTTGCATGGACGGCTTCTGAGCTTGGAGCGTGCGCGGCGGGAATTCCCGTATGGTGAATTTGGACAAATCATGGATCCCGGGGGAAGACTGGCGCACAAGTGGCTGAGGCTGTGGCATGAAACGAAACATGACCGCGTTCAGGTTGCTCCTGGTTTTAGGGCTCGTGGGGAGCGCGATGGATGTCGCGGCCGAGCCAGCGCGCTTGTTGGTG
>CAXBOL010000251.1:0-6851 GCA_963977295.1 uncultured Opitutaceae bacterium | reverse complement strand
GGTGGTAGCCA
Organism: uncultured Opitutaceae bacterium; assembly: GCA_963977295.1. Taxonomy (GTDB): domain Bacteria; phylum Verrucomicrobiota; class Verrucomicrobiia; order Opitutales; family Opitutaceae; genus Actomonas. Next base: position 6,840 of record CAXBOL010000251.1, on the reverse strand, counting down.
AGTCCACCAAAGCGGTGTTATCGATGTAGTCCTTGTTCGTCCAACCCAAGCCGACTGTGAGGTGGTTGCGATCGTTGACGGGATATCGCGCATTTAACTCGGTCCCATAATTCCAAGAATCGGTCCGGACGTTCGCGGCGGGATCAGCCCGACTGGATCGCATACCATGAAAGGATAGCGTGCCAGTGGTTCTGCCAGTATCCTTGGTAAACTCGACTGAGAGGGTGGGGTTGAGGTAGTTTTCGTCCGTGTTTTCACCAAACCGACCGTTTACCAGACCCAAGTTTCCGTTCACGCCAATCAGGCCGGCCTGACGCCGGTATTCCAAGCCGAGAGTGCCAGTGTAAACGACGTCGGAGGGAGAATTTGCGGAAGTGTAGATATTGGAATCCAGTGCGATCGACACGCCAGCGTTGACGTAGACTTCGTCCTTACCCTCGTTCCAACGCACAATCGCCTCGCTGGTCGGAAGCCATGCGAACAGGTTGGTCGTGACCAACACGAAAATTCGGTGCGTTGAATTGAGACGCATGGTGGGGGTTAAATCGCTCAATACCACTACAGGTTAGGACGAATAGCGGCGGCGCTTATTTCCACAACTTCTCGAGGAGGCTCGACTGGAGTAACGACGACGGCCGTCAGGGTGTCCTCCGTCTCTTCGTTCTGATCAAAAATGGCCGCCCAGCCTTCACCCAATGCCCCCCCAGCACCTGCGGAAAGATCCTCGCCATCTTCACTGGTCTGTGTTCCAACCTCGCCCCCGTTGGCATTGGGCGCGTTGATATCTTTCCGATCAGCGACTTCAAAATAGACTGTTTTGCGAGCGTTACAGGCGAGAGTGACTTTATCTTCGATGACGGCTTTTTCGTCGTCTGGAATGGGTTGAATTTCGATGGTGGGCGCTCGGCCCGGCAAACGTCGGATAATCGCTTGCTCTCCTCCGGTCAGGGTCTGGCCACTCGAATTGGCCTCATTTCCCTTAACGGTGGATTCTCCCTCGACCATCGAGATTTTCGTTTCGAAACCATCGGTTTCGATCACGACTTTCTTACCACGCATGTTTAAGGCACCCTGTGGTGTTTGATAGACCATTGAGCTCCCGGCCACTAATTTTGGCACGCAAAGCCCCACGGATCCGCGGGGGATAAAGCCAAAAGTCTGGGAGATTGATGGCTCAGACTCCAAATCAGTTCGATTCGGGGTGAAGGGCTCTTGCGAGAAACGCTTCACCTCGAGCCGCGTATCCGGTGCGAAATAAATCCCTGTTCCATTGGAGAAAACCATGGCGTTCGAAGAATCCTCTTTGGTTTGGATGATCGTCCCCTGGGCATTATGGACCGAACGCTTGCTTAATTCCTCGATTCTTTCACCGGTATCGATTTCAGCAAAACCTTCAAGGTCAGCGACATACAGTTTACTGGTTGGGTTTTTCTTGGCAGCAAAAGAGGTGGTCGAGATTGCGGCCACGACGAATACCCAGAAAGCGGATCTGGTATAATGCTGAATGGTTTTCATGGTGTAATAATCAGATCAAGAAGCGTTTAAGTGCAAACATTCTCGAGCTGGTAGATATACTCAGCTCGCTTCTTGCCGTTTATTTGCACAATCAATTTCTGGACATCGCTTTCCAGCAGTTTGGGTTCAAACATGGGCCAACTTGCCGCTTGCACGGGAGCCGCTTGTCCGAGCAACTCCCACAGCTCCTCGCCGATGTGCGGCGCATAGGCTGCGAGCAATTGCACGAAGGCACACGCGGTTGAATGAGTCACGGTCGATGACTTTTGCAGCGAGTTGGCGAAGATCATCATCTGTGAAATCGCGGTGTTGAAGCGAAGTCCGTCTGTATCCTCGGTAACTTTTTTGATGGTTTGGTGTAGCAGTTTCGTGAGCTCGAGTGGCTCACCGACTTCGTCAGCGACCACCGAAGGGCTGATTTGCCCATTCTCACCGACCAAGCTCCGCCACACTTTTTGCAGAAACCGATACAGGCCTTCGATGCCCCGCGGATTCCACGGTTTCATGGCTTCCAGCGGGCCTAGGAACATCAGATACAAGCGAAGGGTGTCGGCTCCGTGCGATGCGATGATGGTGTCGGGACTCACCACATTGCCCTTAGTTTTGGACATCTTGTCCCCGTCTTCGCCGAGAATGATTCCTTGATGGAACAGGCGCTGAAATGGCTCGGAGTTGGGCAACACTCCCTCGTCAAACAGCACTTTATGCCAAAAACGGGCATACAGCAGATGGAGGACAGCATGCTCCGCTCCCCCGACGTAAAGATCTGGTGTGCCCCAGTAGTTCAGGGCCTCCGGACTGGCGATGGCAGAAGTGTTGTGCGGATCCAAGTAGCGCAGGTAATACCAACATGACCCCGCCCATTGGGGCATGGTATTGGTCTCTCGCCGCCCTTTGACCCAGCCCACACCGACAGGCTTGGGCCCCGAGAGGGGCTCCGCAGCGCCTGAAGCGGGATGATACCAAATGTTCACCCAGTCGGTCGCGTTGGCCAAGGGGCTTTCTCCATTGTCGCTAGGCAAGTAGGATTCGACGTTCGGTAAGGCGAGTGGTAGCACTGAGTCGGGGAGGGGCAGGGCGAATTCTTCGACTCCGTCTTCTTGGAACGAGACGGGAGGATGGGGTAATTCGATTGAACCCTCGGCCTTGATTTTCGCGTAACTGGTGGAGTCGACCCAAACGATCGGGATAGGCTCGCCCCAGTAGCGCTGGCGTGAAAATAACCAATCGCGAAGTTTGAAATTAATGGTGGCTTGGCCGCGTCCCGCGGCCTCCAGGTCCTCGACTATTTTCTGTTTCGCGACTTTCCAATGTAGCCCGGTGTAGCCATCGGAGTGCACCAGATTTCCGTCCCCCGCATACGGCAATGAGGGGCGTCCCTCGCCGTTACCGGAGAAATCACTCGGTTCAATGACTTGGACCACAGGGATTTGGTATTTCTGCGCAAACTCATAGTCGCGTTCGTCATGGGCGGGCACAGCCATGATGGCGCCGGTGCCGTATCCCATCAGCACGTAGTCGGCGATCCAGATCGGCACCTTACGACCGTTGATGGGGTTGATGGCGAAAGCGCCGGAGAAGACGCCACTTTTGTCCTTGGCCAGGTCAGTTCGCTCCAGGTCGCTCTTGGCGGCCGCCAGTTTCCGGTAGCGTTCGACTTCGCCCTTTTGGGTCGCAGTGGTGAGTTGGTCCACCAACGGGTGCTCGGGTGCAATGACCATGAAGGTGGCTCCGAAAAGCGTATCAGGACGAGTCGTGAATACGGTCAAGTCGCCCAGTTTTTCGTTCTCCAGGGCAAATTTGAGCTCCGCCCCCTCGCTCCGACCGATCCAAGCCGCCTGCATTCGTTTGGTGGAGTCGGGCCAATCCAAACCATCGAGGTCCGTGAGCAAGCGATCGGCATAGGCGGTGATCCGCAGAACCCATTGGCGCAAGGCCCGCCGCTCCACGGGATGTCCGCCGACTTCGGATTTTCCATCCACCACTTCCTCGTTCGCGAGCACCGCTTTCAATTCGGGACACCACCAGACGGGGCGTTTGTCGACGTAAGCCAACCCGCGTTGAAACAACTTGAGGAAGATCCATTGAGTCCACCGGAAGTAGCCGGGATCAGTCGTATTGGTTTCCCGCTCCCAATCATAAGAAAATCCTAGTGCTTTGATCTGCCGCTTGAAATTGACGATATTCGACGCGGTGTTGGTGGACGGGTGGGTGCCGGTTCTAACCGCGTGCTGTTCCGCGGGTAGGCCGAACGCGTCCCACCCGATCGGATGAAGAACGTTGAAGCCTTGGGCCCGTTTGAACCGGGACAGGATGTCGGTGGCGGTGTAGCCTTCGGGATGGCCGATGTGCAACCCGGCACCCGAAGGGTAGGGAAACATATCGAGCACGTAATACTTGGGCTTGGTGAAATCTTCCTCCGCTCGAAACGAGTGGTTTTCTTCCCAGAAGGTTTGCCACCTGGGTTCAATAGAGGAAGGGTTGTAGTCTTTGCTATGCGTTGCCATCGAAAGGAATCGGCCACTGTGACACATTCATTACTTCGGTCAATGTTACGACTACTCCTCATTTTCGGGATCTCCACTTTTGGGGTATCGACTCTAAGGGCCGACATGTCGCGGGGGTTTCGCAACCTCATGGATGCCGTCGTGCGGATAGACGTGCGGGAGTATGCCTATGAGGCGGGGGCCAAAAGATTTCGCAGTGGGGTGGGGTCGGGCGCCATCGTTTCGGAGGATGGATTGATTTTGACCAATGCCCATGTGGTGGGGCGACGGGCGGTGGAGATCAACGTGACGCTGTCCAATCTGGAAAGGGTGAGCGCGCAGCTGGTGGGCTGGGATCATTGGACCGATTTGGCCCTCCTCCGCTTGGATCAGGAAGAACTCAAGCGCAAGGGGTTCAAATTCGCCGTCGCGAAGTTCGGGGACTCGGAGCGACTATTTGCGGGTCAAACAGTTTACGCCGTCGGCACGCCCCACGGTCTGACGCGCACGGTGACCCGCGGCATTATTTCTAACCCCCGGCGTTTCTTTGCCGATTCCCAAGGCGTTCGCGGCTACGAAACGGGCCTCTTTAACACCTGGCTGCAGACCGATGCGGCGATCAATCCCGGCAACAGCGGAGGTCCGTTGGTCACCGAGGATGGCAAGATCGTTGGCATTAATTCACGGGGCTATCTCGGCGCCGACAATCTCGGCTTTGCCATTCCCGCGGCCACTGCTCGGGCCGTCATGCAAGGACTGGAAAAACAGGGGGGAATCTCGCGTAGTTATGTGGGGATAGTGCCGGGAGCCTTGCAGGACTTTGAGAGCTTTTACGACTTGGAGCTCAACAATGGGATGTTGATTAACAGCGTCGACCCGGGGTCGCCAGCGGCCGAAGCCGGGCTGCGGGGAGGCGATATTTTGCTCGCGATCGACGGTCAACGGGTGGATGGTCGGTTCCCCGAACAATTACCCCCGATTCAACACCTTATTGCGGCGCGCCCCATTGGAACTACGCTGACCTTGTCCGTCAAACGAGGCCCGAAGACCGACGACTATGTGGTGCAAACCGAAGCGTTGGTGAGCCGAGTGGGGGAAGAGTCCGTTTTCGAGCCGTGGGGACTCAGTGTGCGGGAGGTCTCGCGTGCGTATGCTCGGGAAAACCAACTGCCGGACGACGCGGGCGTGCTCGTCATTGGCGTGCAGCGTGGGTTTCCGGCCGCCGTGGCCGGGCTCGCGGTCGGAGATGTGATCACCAAAATCAACGATACCCCAGTGAACTCGTTGGCCCTCCTCGGCGCGGCCGTCGATGAATATGCCGAGCAACCGAAGCGTGTGCTCATCGAAGCACGCCGGCAATTTCGCGTCTCTCTTTACATTCTCAAACCATGATTTCCCGTTTCTCCATTTCCAGATCGGTGTGTTGCTTCGTCATATTCGCGGCGAGTCTCGGTGGCGCACCAGACATTCCAGCCATGCTCAAGGAGCGGTTGGCGAGCGTCGTTGCCGTCGAGTTCACCATCGAGCATGAACTCGATCGCACCGTTAATTTCGCCTTCGGTATCGTGATCGATAACGACGGCACGGTGATTCTGGAACCCGGGGCAATCAGTGATCGCGCCACACCGAACCAGCTGAAGGAGTTCAAAATTTATCGACCCGGAGCACCGGTGACTGATTTTGCGACGGCGGACTATTTGGGTCAGGATGGATACTCCACCTGGCACTTCATCCGGATCGAACCGACGGGCCGGATTGGACTCAAACCGATCACGACCTTCGTATCCACCGATATCCCTGCCGTCCCTGCGATGGCGGAGGAGGTGTGGGGGATCGGGTTACGAAAAAAAGATGAGGACTATACCCCTTATTTTTTGAGTTCGCGGGTGAGCTTCCTGCAAGAGATGCCCCAGCACACGGCGGTGGCGTTGGACAGCGTATCGGGGAGAGGACTACCTGTTTTTAATTTGAAGGGGGAATTTGTCGGTATGGGCGCTTCCGGCTTTGGCGAAAGCATGATCATCTACTCGCAGCGACGCCGGGGTGAGATGTCTGTGTTGATCAATCCCGATGAATGCGCGGCGTTTCGACTCGCTTCAGAGGTCGTAGTGGCTGTCGGGCGAATCCCCACCAGTCCCTATGGCCGCCCATTGCCATGGTTCGGCATCGATGGCATCGATCCAGTCGATCCAGAAGTTGCCGAATTTTTGGGGTTGGGATCGGGCAGTGGCTTAATGGTCTCGGAAGTCCTAGCCGAAAGTCCGGCCGAAAAAGGAGGACTGTTACCGCGCGACATCATTATCGCGGTGGATGGCGTGCCCTTGCCGCGATTGAAACCTGATCGAATCGTTGCAGCCTACCTGCAACGTGAACTACTGCGTCGCTTGCCGGGAACTTCGCTTTCGTTGACCGTCCTCCGCGATAAGCAGGAATTGGAATTACCCCTGAGTCTGACCGATGCCCCTAAGACCCCGGCGGAAGCAGAGCGACACTATTTCGAAGATCTCGGGCTGACGGTGCGCGAGATCGTTTATACCGATGCGGTCGCTCGTCGAGCCGACCCGACAAAACTGACGGGAGTGGTGGCGCATTTCGTCAAACCAAGCAGCCCAGTTGGCACCGCCGGTTTGCAGCAAGACGATTGGATCAAGGAAATTGATGGCACCGTGGTAACGAAATTCTCGGAGGCGGTATCGCTCATCAATGCGGTGGAAAAAAGTAAACGACCCGAAGTTGTCATGCTAATTAGTCGTGGCGGGGAGACCTCAGTCCTCCGTATCAAGTTAAACTAATACCAATCACTGCCTGGATTTAGACTTTAACGCCAAGTCGCGGAGCC
>CAXBOL010000250.1:0-6883 GCA_963977295.1 uncultured Opitutaceae bacterium | reverse complement strand
GGGGGGGGTGCACCGCGTGCAAGCACGCTCCTACAAGGAGACGATGGCGCAGGGGCGGGTTCATTCTTATCGATTTCAGGCGTCTCGCTTCGTTGGTTGGCTGGATTGAATGGCTGGAATTTGTCTACGGCCTTTGGATCCGGACGAGCACTTTTTCGATGAGGTCACGAGCGGTGGTGATGGAGCTGGAGTCGAAGTGGACCTTGCCGGCCGGTTGGCTGTTGCTGCCACCGTGGCCCACGTAGTCCATGAGGTAATATTTAGTTGGCGTCGACGGATCGATGAACGCGCTGAAGTAAACCGAGGGTTGGCCGACGCCGGGGTAAGTGTAGCCGTCGGCGGTGGTGGGTTGGTCGGCGTTGAAGAACGCGTTGTCGTCGTGAGGTGCGTTCACTTCCACGCACACGTAGAATCCGTTGGCGTCCTCCTTGAGGTAGTTTTCGACGGAGAAGCTGTGTTCGGGGGTCGCGCTCGAATAGCTGTCGATTTGGCCATCGGGTTCAACGCCGCTCGCGAGGGTGAATTGATGTCGCCAGATGGGCAGGAGATCAACCCGACGTCGTTCCTCCCCAGCCCATTCGAAGCCTTCGGCGTAAGCACTTTCCTCGGACACAAAAAAGGTTTCGATCAGCGCGCCGGTGGAGGATTCCGCCCAGATCGCGATCTGGGGACGGGCAGCGGAAAACGTCGTGGGAAATCGCGCGCCCATATCCATTGTCGGACCCCATTCGATTTCAACCAAGAGGGAGGATTCGTTTGGCGTCAGACGTTTCATTTGCAGCGTGTCGTCCGTCAACCGGCGGACCTCGGTGCCTATTTCGGGGCGAAAGATGATGGCGCGGTTTTTGGCCTCGTAGCTCAGGCTGAGCAGTTGCGGCACGGGCCACCAATCGAGCAGACAAGCGGCCCAACTGTAGGCGCACAGGAGCAAGGGCAAGAGCACGAGGCGGCGAGCGGCGAAGCCGTCTGTGCCGGTCTTCTGGGGAGCGCGCAGCATCTTCGCGAAGTAGTCCAGTCGCGACGCCAGATGCAGGCCAACCAGGATCAGCACGGTGATCCCAAAGACGATGTGGACGCGGGTGGTCGCGAGGCTGAACGGTTGGAAAAACCGCAGTAGTCCACTCACCACGAGAGAAGTGAAGGCGAGCAGCAGGGTAAAATTGACGTAGTGCCTCATGGACCGGAAATCGGATCAGGTCGAACGTAGGGGAAATCAGAACACTGACCAGACCGGAAGCGACTAGGGGAGGTTATCTTCTTATGTTTGAATCGGGTGATTAATTTTTCGACCCAGAGGTCACAGCGCACTGATACCGATAACACAGAGGCTAACCCAATACTTTGGTATCCTCGGGGTGAGCTCGGTTCAGTTAAACGGCGGGATTTAAGGCGCTGCGGGTTTGCAAATGTAGGAGGGGGGGGACACCCCGACCCACGGTGGAGTGGCAGACTGAGTCGGGGGGTGAAAATCCCTCCCACATTCAATCTTCTCCCCTCTTCAACCCCCAACCCATCTCAAGCCCGCTCAACCAGCGGATCCCTTAGTTCTGAGCCATCATGTGGGTAGCCGCAGAGCTGGCGCAGTGCGGTGATGTGTTTCGCCGAGATCTCGGCGGGATCGGCCTGGTGTTGTTTGCACAATGCGGCGGCGAAGCCGGTGGCGACGCCCATTTGGCCACACGTGTTCATCACGCGAGGACCGCCGAGACCGACGTGGGAACAACTGAAGCATCGGCCCGCCATTTGCAGATTGGCAATGTTGCGCGAGTAGAGTGATCGATACGGGATGTAGTAGCAGCCGTGCTTTGGTTTGAGGAACAGTGCCTCCGAGAGAAAATCCTCGGGGCGACCAAGTAATGCTTCTTGGTAATGAACATCGATCGAACGTTTTTCGGTCACCACGGTGTCGGGAAATTCAACCGAATCCCGAGCGTCGGCGCCCGAAAAAATGTGGGGTCCCATTAGGCGGCGAGATTCCCGTTTGCCGGCGACAAAGGCGACCCAATCGAGTTCCAGGTTGGCGTATTGCGGGCGCCGAATCGTATTGGCATAGGTGCCGTAGATGGCCCGCAGCATGTGGTCGCGAATGGTCTCAGCATCGTCGACTTGATGCAGGTCGTCGCGGGAGAATTCCCATTGCCACTCGCCGGCGGGGGAAACGTGGTTTTTGGCTACGGGTTTAGCCCAAGGCACGGCGGGGAAGCGCACGCGCCCGGGAGTCTCTTTGGTATACCACAACACACTGGATCCCATGACCCGGTTGTCGGGCTTTTCGGGAGACCATAATTCACCGTGGCGTTCCCACTCCTCGCCAAACTCGTGTTTTGATTCGCGCCCGTAACGGAATTCCGCGCCCGCCATCACACCGAGCCACCCGTCGCCGGTGCAGTCGATGAATTGCGGAGCACGGAAGCGCCGTAGGTTGCCATTGGCGGATTCCACAACCTGGATGGAGACGATGCGACTTTCAGAAGTTTGGGCGGAAACTAGCGTGTGGTTCAGAAAAATCTTCACGTTCTGCGCGGCGTGCATGTTGCGCATGCGTTTTTCTTCGGCCACCAAGGCTTCGGCGTCGCCATTGGGGTAGTGGGGCGTATCGATTTTTTCCAGAATCGTGCCTGCTCGTCCGTAGATGCCGAGGGTATGCACCCGCACTTCGCTGCTGGCGTTGCCGCCCAAGACGGGACGGTTTTGAATCAGCGCGACCTTGAGGCCCTGCTGATCGGCGGCCAACGCGGCCGCACAACCGGAGATCCCGCCTCCGATGATCACGACATCGAAGTGGCCTTCGTCGATCACGTCCGCGCTGAGCCCAGCCTTCGTGCGTCTCCACTGGGGCAATATTTTGGGGTCGGGCGATGGGGGCTGATCGTTGGCGTCCAAGCTAAAATAAATGGCGGAGCAGCGTCCTTCGAACCCCGTCAGGTCTTGCAGAGAAATTTGGGAAGAGAGCTGGTCGGCGGAGACGTCAACAGTGCCGCCGGATTGCCAAGTCCACCCCGGTTTGGTGCCAAAAGTCTCGGTCAGCGGAGTGTCGTTGATCAGTACCTTGAATTGACCGGGTGCGTCCCATTCGCCGGGACACCAATCTTTGGTCAACACCCACGCGTGGTAGCGACCCGCGGAGGGGAATCGGATCTGCGCTCGGGCGTTCTCGACGGGTTTGCCCAGTCCGTGTGCGAGTAGGTAGCTGAACCCCAGATAGTTTTCGAATTGAGTATCGAGCTTCCAGCCACCGAGGTGAGCGAAGTAGGCGGTTTCGACCAGGACAGACTTGCGGTCGAGCGATTGGGCGACCTTGCCGAAGAGCGGGTGGGCCGCCATGACGGAGGCAGAAGCGAGGCCAAGATTACGGAGAAATTCGCGACGGGGTAAGACCATGAGAAGGGGATCTAAGTTTGGTTCAAAACTGATGAAAAGGCGGGGGCTTCTTAACTGACATTACAAATGCACGTGGATCAATGGATCAGATGTTAAACCGTTAATGACCTCGGCAGATTAGGCGACGGCGACTCGATCGGTGATCTCCAAGAAATGGGACTTCATCCGCTGTTCGGGGCGAGGTCGGGGCGCGTGGAGCCGAGTTGTCGCAGAAGAATTTCTTTCATGGCTTCGACGCGGCGGGGATATTCGGCGGCGAGGTCGTGCCGTTCCTCGTTATCGTCGGTGAGGCGGTAGAGCTGAAATTCGTTTTCGGTGCGATCGATCTCCACGAGCTTCCAGCCGTCCCGACCGATTAGGGCACTGCGTCCCATTTGGTGGAATCGGTTGTCGATCACGATGTAGTCGTGAACTTGAGTCGGAGATTGGCCGAGGAGGGTGGGGAGGAAAGAAACGCTGTCTTTGCCGGGCGGCACGGGCACCTGCACGATGTCGGCAAGGGTGGCAAAAAAATCGTAGTTGGCACTGAGGTGGTCGGTGAGTTGACCGGGGGCGATGCGCCCGGGCCAGCGCACAATGAGCGGGCACTGCATGCCGCCTTGGTAGGCGGTGCGCTTGAGGCCGGCGCGGGAGGCGGCGCCGTCAAACACGTCGCCTTGTTCGGAGGTGCGCCACTTGTGATTGGTGAGATTGGTGGTGGTGCCGTCGAGATCACGCTGCGCTTGATAGTTCGGCTTGGGGCCGTAATAGAGCTCGTGGCCGTTGTCGGACGTGAAGACGACTACGGTGTTATCGTCGATGCCCTGAGTTTTGAGCTCCTGCATGATCAGGCCCACATGGTCGTCGAGCATCTTGACCATCGACGCGTATTTCTTCTCGGCCAACGAGAGGGCGGGATCGTCCGCGAAGTCGGGATGGATGGAGGGAATGGCGACAGGACCGTGAGGCAGTTGCGTAGGATGATAGAGAAAAAACGGCTCATCCCTGTGCTCCCGAATGAACTTCAGAATTCCCGCGATGAATACGTTTTGAGAGTAGGTGGCGCCGCCGGCGCCGACGGGTTCGTTGCCCTTTTCGCTCATCTTGCCCGCGTTGGGGTGAGGGTTGCCGGGGAGGGCAAATTTCTCCCCATTGCGCCACAGGTAAGGCGGATAAAATCCGTGGCAGCGAACATGGTCGTAGTAGCCCTCGTGGAAGTCCCAACCGTAACGCCTGACACGCTCGTTCCAGGTCACGAAACCGTTGTCGAGTTTGCCAAACTGAGCGGTGCGATAGCCGGCTTGCTGGGCGATTTGCGCGAGAAAGACTTCCTGGTCGGCGATGGGCGGTGCGTGGGCTTTGATTTCAGCCAATTGAGCATGATACGCGTCCTCCGGGATCTCGCCGGCGTCGCGTTTGATGACGAGACCGCCGGTGGTGTAGTCCCAACCGCCTTGTCGCCCGTCATGCATGCCGGTGAGCAGTGACCACCGCGCCGGAGCACACAGCACGCTGCCGTAATGGTTGGTGAATTTCATGCCTTCGGCGGCGAGGCGATCGATGTGAGGCGTTTTGATGCGTTGTTGACCATAGCAACCGAGCAGACCGATGCCCAGGTCATCGGCGTAAATTAGAATGACATTGGGGTGATCTGGTCGAGGGGCCGCGAAAATCGAACAAGTCGCCAACAAGGTCCACAGGATGGGTGTTAATTTCTTCATGGGGCGGGGCGGAGGCGTAAAGGGTGTTAATCACGGAGTGCTTCGAAGCCAAAGACAGTTCGCCGAAACTTTTGGTTAAAAGGTTCAGCCACGGTGCATTTGATTCGTCTAAACAATGGCGACGAGATAGCGCTTTGTTCCCCCTCGCCCCAACCTTATTTCGATTATGTCCCACAGTTGCCTCTTTCTTTTACTACCTCATCGTGCCCTGACGGCGTTAACTCGGATTTTAATAGTTGGAGTTTCGGCCGTGACAGCGCTCGCGGCAGAACCGCAGTTGATACCGCAACTGGGAGACGTCGCCGATGGCGTGTATCAGCCGCAGGCGATGATGGTCGGCGGAGTGGTGCTGCCGATTTATCCGGCCGACTCGGCCGAATTGAAGCGCGACCGGGTGGGGGAGGCTGAAGAGTATCGCATGGCAAAGGATGTGCCAGGGCGGATCAACCAGATCGTCAATATTCACAATCCTTCGATTGAGTTTCATCCGGCCCTGAAAGGGGGCAACACGGGTGCGACCATCATCCTGCTGCCGGGCGGTGGACATAAGACGCTCAACGTCGCCGGCGGCGGCACCGATTTTGTGCCGTTCTTTTTCAACTACGGAATCAACTGCGTGATTGTGCGTTACCGGCTGCGGGCCGATGGCTACAACGCCGAAGTCGATGCGGTCAAAGACGTGCAGCAGGCCATCCGACTCGTGCGTTCGCACGCGAAAGAGTGGGGCTTGGATCCCCAAAAGATCGGCGTCATGGGATTCTCGGCGGGCGGTGAACCGGGGGCGGCCTCGGCGTTGTATTTCGAACGCTTTGATGCGGAAAACAACCAGCCGGATGATCCGCTGGCAGGAGTATCGTCGCGACCTGATTTTGTGGGACTGATCTACACCGGGCCGACCCCGTTTCGCGATGAGCCGGAGTTGGAATTTCCGAAAAACGTGCCGCCGGTATTTATCGCGGGAGCGTCCTACGGCAATGCCCAGCACACGGAGTGGGCGATGCAATATTACCTGCGGATGCTGAGGGCAGGCGTGCCGAATATCGAAGCCCATCTCTACGGCAATGGTGGCCACGGTGGCGGGTTGCAGGATCGGCGTGGTATCCCGTTTGGCACGTGGCAGACCCGATTCATCGATTGGTTCCGCGATCTGGGTTTTCTGGGTAAGTCGGGTGTGCCGACCAAAGCCGCTACCGATATCGAAGCCTATGTGGCTAAATCGAAACCGGAGTAGGAACCTTAGAGTGCTCGCGAAGGAAAGCGCGTAGGGGTGACGTTCCGCTTTTAGGTTCAACCTATTTTGGATTAACCGCGAAGCATACCAAGAGCGCGAAGAGTCCGTGGCTCGAGTGTAGGGCGTTTGCTTGCGAATGCCGCGGTGGAGTGGCTCCAATCCCTATGCGGTCGAAATCCAGGCTACGGTGTCATTCTCCTTACCTGCCCCGTCCGCTTCCTCGCTCCGGTGCGCATTGCGGTGTGGGACGGACCTCAAGAGACCCACAGCGTCATTTTTCCTGAGGAATTCACCTCATTCAGTTTCCCTCGAAAATCAGCTATAACTACGTGGTCATCTCTGACGGGAATTGACGGGGATAGCCGACCACGAAGTTCACCTCGGATCGCGCCCAAGCATGCCCCTGCACTCGACCGGGCGAAGCTATCTCTCATACTCGTGCCAGCCCAATACCGGTAACGTCAGTTCCCCCCGCACATTCGTCCATTTCGAGTCGACTGCGGTGCGTCATCAGACATCTGATTTTTTCATTCGCCGCCCCTACGCACCGCGGCACTTGTCCACGGCAAGC
>CAXBOL010000249.1:0-6961 GCA_963977295.1 uncultured Opitutaceae bacterium | reverse complement strand
GCGGCCGTCCCCGTCGGAGTCGAGCGGCAGATCTCCATCGTCTCCCCGCTCCACCGCATCAGGAATGCCATCACCGTCTGCGTCCACGTCTATATAATCCAATACCCCGTCGCCATCGGTATCCGGCTGGTAGGCTAGGCGAACGTCGTTTTCCCGCCAGTTCGGGATGCCATCACCATCTGTATCAACTGCGCCTGGCAGAATCCCGATCTCATCCGCGTCCAAGGTCCGATCGAAAATCTGAATACCAGCCAAAGCCCCTTTCAGACGATACGCGGCTCCATTTCGGTGAGATCCACCAAAGGTGTAATCCGTAAGATCTCCGAGACCGGTCGAAGTTCCTGGCCAGTCACCCTGCATGATTCCATCAACCCAAAGTCTGGTGGATTGAGGACTCCAAGCGACTGCCACGTGATGCCACGTGTTTAAGGGAAGAAGGTCGTCTTCGACCGAGTAAAATGTGCTTTGCGAATCGGACACCCGCAGCCCGCTTTCATTCGCGAATATCAATCGCCCTCGGGCTCCCGCATCATTTGAGGCGAGTTCCACCCCGTCTTTAGCCTCCGAACGAAGCACCCAGAAAGACACCGTGACGTTCGGGATATTGAGATTGTTCGGCGTAACCACGTATCCGCTACCATCAAGCAAGATCCCGCGCCGACCGGCGACTTCCCCGAACCCGGCCGTGCCATTGATCGATCCGTGGCGCTGATGACCGGAACCGTCCTGGGCGTCGCTATCCAGTGGATAAGCGGAATACAGATCCAAGACCTCGCCAAAAGTCGCGATCCGCGCACGCACGAATCGAAAGCCACGATTCAACGCACGGGAAGAAGGGGCCAAGAAATCCCGGTTAGCTGAGCGGCAGGACCCGGCGCTTGAGCCGTAGCTCCCTCCCCGCAAAACCCGATTCGAGCCCGAACTTGCCCCGAAAGGATCGACCACCTCACCAGTCGGGTAGACGCCATAGATATCCCAACACCATTCCCAGACATTGCCATGCAAATCATACAAGCCCAGGTCGTTCTCCACCTTGCCGGCTACCGGGTGCGTGCTGCCGGATCCGTTGCCCCCATACCAGCCCACGCGATCCAAATTGGGGTCCAAGGGGGAGGAAGCGATCACCGCGATGTCACCCGAACTGAACGCCAACGCTGAGCCGGCCCGGCTGGCGATTTCCCATTCGGCCTCCGAGGGGAGACGATAACCATTGGCCGCCGCATCCCATTGGGGCGCCGTTTCACCCTCTCGGTAGACCACGTCCCCGACCTTATAGCAGGGAAAAAAGCCTTCCATCTCACTCTTGGCGTTGAGCCATTTCAGAACATCATACCACGAGACGAGTGTGACCGGGTGTTCCTCATCCGTGCCGGTGCCGGCGCCTTGCCCCCCGGTCGGCAGATCAGGATACCCATGGACCAGAGCCCACTGCCGAACCTCGTTCCACAACCGCCAGCTGACCTCGGTGCGGCCAACCAAAATGTCTGCGGACAACGACGCGATAAACTGCGTTTCGTCCGTGCCCCGCCCCAGTTCGGTCGCGGGACTACCCACCTCGTAGGAACCCGCCGCCACCAACCGGGTTTGTTCATCAAGGGGCATTCCAGCCAACGTCACCCAACCACCGGCCTCACTGCGATCGAGCAAGCCATCCCCGTCGCTGTCCGGGTCCAAATAGTCCGGAATTCCATCCCCATCACTATGCACTGGAGCATCAGGAGAGGCACCCGCCTCCACCGAATCGAGAAACCCGTCCCCGTCGATATCGAGATCGAGGTAGTCAAGCACTCCATCCAAATCCGTGTCCACCGGGTCCGAGCCAACTTCGACCGCATCAGGAATGCCATCGCCGTCGCTATCAGAGTCCAAATAATCAAATACCCCATCCCCATCCGCGTCCCGGGGATTCTCACCATCCGGGCCAGCTTCCACCGCATCAGGGATCCCATCTCCATCGCTATCAGAGTCTAAATAGTCGCCCACCCCATCGCCATCACTATCGCGAGGAATTCGGCCGCTGCCCCACTCAAGACCATCCAAAATCCCGTCACCATCAGAGTCGGCATCATTAAGAACCTGACGAACCAAAACGTTGTCTATCCAAGTGTCGCTGGTCTTCGCCGTCCTAAGGATGCGAATTTGATTCAGGTTCGCAATATTTACGATCCCTTGCCTGCTAACAGTTGCGACAGTTTCTCCAGTCTCTAGGTCAACAATACTGCTTTCAAAAGATCCCGACCATAGTCGAACCGTCAAACGATATAAATGATGCGGCTGCAGTTGTGCAAAATGCTTAACACCTTGATTCACCCCACCAGCACCTAATTCTGAATATTGATGCTGGTAGTAGGCCCCAAAATAGATAGCCCCCCCGCCTTGATACAATTCCACTCCGACGTTGTTCAATCCTCCTAAGCCGTCCGTTTGGAAATCGAATTCTATATTAACATCAGAAACGCCCGGCTCCATCTGATAATTATCCCACCACAAATTAATCTGTCCATCACCCCCACTGAATCGATTCTGAGAAAAATCCCCTTGCGCCCTCCATCCTGGAGGAGCCATCCCATCATCAAAACCAGAGAAGAAAACCAGCCTATCTTGGTAAAACTCAGCTCTGGCCTCAAAATTTCCGGCCAGGCATAAGAGCAGCACGACAGCCATTCGGGCAGACCAATGGGCGAAGCAGGATCCAAATCGCTTTAAACGATAGGAAAAGGCAACGAGCGCCCTGCAGGCGAGACAGTCAAAAGGACACAGCATTCCTCCTATCCTTAGTCGACTTCTGGTGAATTCTTACGAATCAGCTAAAAATATCTGCGAGGCGCTAGTGCACTTTGATCGAGATTTCATTTCAGACGACGACCTTCCGGTATGAACCGACGGGACGGATACGTCCCTCACCGTCATTTCAAATTGGTTTTTTCCAGACGATCGCCTCATCCATCCGGTGCTCCCATGCGGGCCATACCACGGATTGAGGCACGCCATCAGCTTCACCGTCCTTTGGACGCGAAGCGCTAAGCGACCGAGGCGGGATTCCACAGTCCGGCTGCACCACCCGCCAGAATCGTGCCAGCTCGTATTTAATGATAAAGAGACGCCTGCAATATTCAATTTGTTGAACAAACCCATAATCACGAAGGCCGATGCGAACTCTGAGAAAAACTATGAGATCAGATTAAATCTCAAGTTCCCTCCAAGAAAACAGTATCCGAGTGAATCAAACCCCAGACACAGTAAAAAAAAACGCCTTCAAACTTATAGTTTCATCGGCAAAATACCCAAGCCGCTGAGGCAGAATTAAGAGGAACCATAAAATCTCTCGGCTGGATTGTGTCAGTTTCGAAACCCTGACGGCGCGCCAACTCCTCCAATTGTTCGCTCAAGCTCGACTCATTTTGCCATGCAGCTTGCCCGACGAGATTCCAACCAAAGCTAAGCTCTGCACTCGTTGAGGTGGGTCGTCCCGACCAATTGAAAACCATCGGGTCGTTTACTCTGATGAAAAGCACTTCGAACGGTTGAATCTCATCAAAGGTTAACCCGTCCATCTCGGCTTCCCATCGACGCCAAGTTTGGTTCTCTGCATCCCAACAGAGCAGCTCAGCGACCGAGGAGTCGGGAGCATTGAGCAATGCTTCGATCAGATTTTCGTCCAGCACCAGATCCACCACCAACGCGTTCCAACCTGGCGAAAGCGAGTAGCTGCGCACCACTTGGTCGGGCAACGCGTAGCGATCCAGCGGGTCCGATCCCGCAGCCAGTTCCTCTCCGTCCGTAAACGAGTCTCCATCGCTGTCCTGCGACGGATCCAAGTCACCATCGTTCGCGTAGACCCGCTCCACGTCGTCATCAATGCCATCGGCATCCAGATCCACTGCCGTGTTTTCAATCATCAGTGTAACCGTCTGCTCTGCCCGCAGAACCTCCGGTCCCGTATCCCTGACTTGAACGATGAAATTATAAGTGCCGGACTCCGTGTAATCAGGAGTCCAAGTCAGGGTTGCCTCCCCCAATTCGTCGGTTGTCAAACTGGCGTCCTCCGGCAAGTCAGTCACACTCCATGAGAGAATGTCTCCGTCCGGATCGGATGCCGTCCACGTGAGCTCCAACAACTCGCCTTCGCTTCCGGTGTGCTCCGTTGGTCCTTCAATCGCCGGCGCGCGATTGGTCTTGCGCACTTCGATTTCGATCAACCGCGTCTCGCTGCGATTGCCAGCGCTATCAATCGCCGCCAGCAGCACCACATGTCTACCCGCATCACCCGGCTGCACGTCGAGTTCCAACCGCGTGCCCACGATGCGCCAATCGCCTTCCCGCCATCCACTGACGCTCAGCACCAAACCCGTCCCGGAGGGATCATCCAAATCGACTGCTTCCGGCTCGATCACCAACATCTTCCCTTCCCACGCGACAAAATCACCCGCCGGATACAGGTAAGGCGGTCGATCTGTGTCAGTCACATGGATCGTCACCGGCAATCGCACCACCCCATCTCCGTCGTCGGCCGTGCCATAAACCGCGTCCGGTCCCAGATCGCGCAAACGAAACTCAAAGTCATACCCATCGCTCGCCATCGGATTATCTTTGGCGCTGCGGAAATAGTCGGGCCACCAGAAGAAGGTGTGCGACTGCTGGTCAAACGTGAAAGGCACCCGGGGTCGCAGATTCGTGGGCGGGTCAAACCATCCGAACTGAGTTTGAGTCCAGCCGTCAGCCTCTATACCTTGGGGATCTCGCAGGAATATCTCCAAGGTATCCTCCAGTCGTCGGCCGAAGTCCGCATCCGCATCGCCCGCATCCAGTCGGAAATAGACCCATTCCCCTTCCGAAACCGTTATTTCAATCAGGGTATCGTCGGCCAATACCTGCTCTCCCAAGCTCGTAAACGACGGCACCTCATTTAGATACTTCCAGCCAAAGTCGAAAGTGACCTCTTCGCCAAAATCGTCGACTGCCGTCACGACACAGCGCCAACGTTCCCCCACCGCGCCCAACCACCCCGGTAGCGCCGCTCCTGTGTGGCCGGTGACTTCCCATTCTCCGTCGGCCACGGTTTGCTTTTCCCACCGGTAAGAAACTTGGTCAGCGGTGAGGGCTTGGTCGGCATCCTCCGGCCAACCGGCTACGCGCAATGGGGTGCCCAACCGCACGCCCTCGACCGCTGGCTCAGCGGCAAGGTTTCCGACTCCCGGAGCCGAATTTGGAATGGCGACGACCGGAGTGGCGGCATCAGCACTGCCGCCCGCTCCCGTAGTCCGCACCAAGGCATACCAGCGTTCGCCCGCGTAGGTCATCGTCGCCGGCACCACCGCCTGACCATCGAGTTCGGGCACTGCTTCGAACCAATCGGTCGCTCCGCCGGCCCGATACCAAAACACCTGCACATCTCCAAGGGTTCCGGACCACGATACTTCCAACCGCTGAGAAGTATCGGCAACCACCGGTAACTCGACCAACGGCGCCTGTGGCACGTCCACCACTACTCGGGTATCCAGCACCACTCCCTCGGCCACCACAAAACGAGAGGTCGGCAGGATGTCCACGCTACGCATTTGGCTAGCCCCTGCATCGGCTAGCCAAATGCGACTACGCTCGAAGGTCAGTCCACTCGGCTCTACGATGCCCGTCGCAATCCGGCGCACCACCCGGTAATCGCCGCCTCCATCACGAGCATATTGGCGCAATCCCCCGCCACCATCGAGCGTCCAGAGCCCCTCAAATTCTCCGGCTTCACGGCAGTAGGCTACCCAGTGTTCGCTCTCCGCTTCGGTCGCAAACAACTCCACGCTCTCGTAGAGAATGCCCTCACTGAGGGAGAATCGCTCCAACTCTGGTCGATCTGCCCATGCGATCCAGATCGACTCCGGTTCCGCCGCCACGGCCACGCCCAAAGCACTCGTGGCATCCACAACCATGCCGCCGGGCTCGAGCGCGAGGTAGTCCGCGGCTCTAAATCCCCCCGCACTACTCCAATCGCTGTGCCGCACCAAAAAAGTGTCGTCACCTGGCAAGGTGAAGATCGGTCCGGTCAGCGTATCCTCACCATCGGCCGCTAGAAAACTTGGAGCGACCCCAACGCTCGCGGGCAAATCAGTGAGCACCGAAGAGCCGCCGGTCGCGTATGCCACCGCGGGGTCGCGCCAGAAGGCCAAATCACCGGCCCCTCCGCTGCTGGAGAAACTCCACAACCGATCATGCTGTTCGTCATAAACCACTCCGCTCAGTGCTCGCCCACCGCCATGTCCCGCCGGCACCGCACGGCTGAAGAGTTCCCCGCCATCGGTCACGGCAAACCGCACGGCGACTTCTCCCTGAAAATCCGGCAAGTCAGCCGCCGCGTTCCAATAGACATCAAACCCGGTTTCCGGTGAGGGCCGCCGCCAAGGATTGTGGGAAAGGTGCGCCGCCGCAATGGCCTGCCAAGTCATGCCGCCATCGATGCTGAACTGCCAATCCGTGGTAATGAGGTCATCGCCATTCTCGTCGATTGTCGCCAAATGAAATCGCACAGGCCCGGCGGTCTGCGCCTCCACGTCTAGCAAGTTTCCTTGCGGGGTAAAATTGCGATTATCGACGGAAAATGGACCGACCAATCCAAACCGCGGCCCCAGCGAATCATCGCTCGCCTGAATCCGCCACCACACTGTGGCCGCCTGCTGGTTGGGCAAATCAACATCAGAACGCCAGACCACCGACAACGGATCGTTCCCCGTGGCCACCTGTTGCCAATTCCCAGCCTGAGAAACCGTGGCCGACGACCAACTGACCCCATCCAGCGAATATTCAAATCGCACTCGAGCGGCATCATTTTCCACGTCCCGCACTTTGAAATCGAAGACTAGACTGCCTCGCAGGCGTTGCTCCCCATCCACCGGAAAAGTCATACTTCGAGCTTCATCCAATACCGCCTGCTCAACCCGCGGGGCTCGGTTGTTATCCAGATCCAGCGGGAAAC
>CAXBOL010000248.1:0-6970 GCA_963977295.1 uncultured Opitutaceae bacterium | reverse complement strand
CAGGAGCGCGTCGCCCGGCGGAGTCGCGACGTGGCGCGCGATGACCGCGGCGAGCCGCTGGATCAGGTTTTTTCGGTGCTCGATGGGGTGGTTCGCAACGTCAACGCAAACGCGGGCAATAGCAGCTATGGTCGCTACGTGGTGGTCGAGCACCTGGGGGTGTCCCCGACGGTGTATACACTTTATGCGCATTTGGCGTCGATTGATGACGCGATCTCGGAGGGCGAACGGGTGCAGCTCGGGCAAGTCTTGGGCGTGATGGGACGTAGTGCGGGCGGTTACACGATTCCGACGGAGCGGGCTCACGTGCATTTCGAGATTGGTCTGATGCTGACCGACGACTTTCAGCGGTGGTATAATTGGAAGCGGTTTGGCAGTAAGAACGAGCAGGGGTTGTGGAATGGGATGAATCTGGTGGGGATCGATCCGTTGGCATTTTACGAGGCTTTCCGGGAGAAAAAAGTGGATACGTTTGATCAATATTTTCGGAACTTGGAGATGGCGGTTCAGATCCGGATTGCGACGACCAAGATTCCCGATTTTACCCGACGTTATCCGAGTTTGGTTGTGGGCGCGGTGCCGGCCAATGAAGTGGCGGGGTGGCAGGTGACGTTTGACCGCTTTGGCGTGCCGTTTGCGTGGACGCCGTTGCGGAAATCCGATTTGAGCGGTTACAAACGCAATGAGGTGCGCATCGTGGAGGCGAATCGGGCGATCACGGATGCCTGCAAGTGCAAAGATTTGGTGAAGGGGCGGGCGTCGCGACCGGTGGTCGATAGCGATCTGCAACGGACGCTGCAGCAGTTGTTTGGGCTGACGCGGTAGCGGCGCGCCGGTGGCGCGTGCCTAATGAAGAATTGTGAATGTAGAATTGAGAATGACCGCGGATCTCAATCCAAAAGGGTCAATGCTTTATGTTTGTGGTCGGTAGTGTGAAAATCAGGTGGAATTTTGAACCTCGGAGGGCGTCGATTTTGAGGAGAGGGGGATGCACTGGTTTGGTGGGCCCACTAAATCACACCAAAGCACACGAAATCTGACAGGTTAGTTTTAACGCAAAGGCGCGAAGTTGGAAAGGACGCGGGGGCGGGGGCACTTCGTGAGGTCGGACAGTCCGAGTCAGAATCTGTGAATTCTGTGCGATCTGTGGTCAAAGGATCGGAGGATAACGCCGGCAACACTTTCCCACCTTCCCCCTTTTTACTTTCATACGGCGCGAAGCGCCTTGGCTGACGCACCGCTTTCATCGCGTGCAAGCACGGCTCCTACATTGGCCAGCGGCTGCGCTTTGCGTTTTTGGCGTCTTTTGGGCTGTGCGCGTGCCTAATGAAGGATGGTGAATGTAGAATTGAGAATTATACGGAACGCGGAGGGCTGAGCGCTTGGTTCATCGCGTGCACGCACGCTCCTACGGTTACAGCACCGACCTTCCGACCTTTAGACCTTCCCACGGCGCGGAGCGCCTCAAGCACGGCTCCTACAGTTTCGACTTCCGGCCTCTGTCCTCCGTTATCAGGTTCGCAGTACCTTCCGTCTTCTGGCGCGGAGCGCCTCCGGGTCTTGGCGTGGAATTCCGAGAATCTCGACGTCTCCGATGGGGCCGTCAGCGTTGGCCGCGGAGGGCGGTCCACGCGATACCCAGGTATTCGCGAGTGGCTCGGCTGGTTATGCCCAGTCCGCTGAGGCCGAATTCAGCCCACATGGCGGTCGAGGTGCCGGCATTGGGAGAGAGGTAGTCGGCCGGACAGGCGACGGCGTTGAGTCCCGCTCCGCCGGCGAGGCTCATGGCTCGAGGCAGGTGCCAGGCAGAGGTGACGAGGGCAACACGCCGGAGTCCGACCTCCGCTCGGATGGCGAGCACTTCGTCGTGAGTGTCGTGAACCTCCGTGAACAGGATAAAGCGTTGGGGATCGAGGCCGAGCTCCGCCGCGGCGCCGGCTAAAGCGACGGCGTGGCTGGAATTGTTGGGGAGCACGGGACCACAGAAAATCAGTTTGGCGTGGGGGTTGAGGCGCGCGAGTCTCACCGCCTCCACCAAGCGGGCGAGGGATGCGCCGGCGAGTCGATTGGTCCAGGGTTGAGCGGTGTCGTTGCCGTGGCCGCCTCCGAGCACGGCGATAAATTGACACTCCGCAGTCGAGGTGGCGGTGGCTGGAGGGTAATCTTGTTCGAGAGATCGAATGAGGAGGTCGGCGACGGCGCGATTACTGAAGATTAGGAGTAGGGTTAGGCCAGTCCCGATCAAGACGCGGCCGAGGCCTTTCCGATCGCGCCAGAGCAGTACGCCTCCCGCAACGAGGAGAAACAGGCAAATCATGGTCGGAGAAAGGAGATCCCCGATGATGTTTTTCAGCGACGGCATGGGCGCGAAGCTACGGGAGCTGGAGCGGAGAGGGAAAGCGTGAATACGAGCCCCAACTCGAGCAGAACGATGTTTTGAGTTTGAGCCGGAGCGACTCGGTCAACTGAATTTGGCGCATGTCGACCTGGTTGCTCATTGATGGATTCAATCTCGCTTATCGTTGCTTCTTCGCGATCCCGGAGCTGACCCGATCGGACGGATTTCCGACCAACGCGCTGCATGGCTGGGTGAAGACGATTTGGAAACTGGAAGATCAGGAGAAGCCCGCCGGCGTGCTGGTCTTTTTCGATCTCGGGGGCGCGCAAGATCGATTGGCTTTGTTGCCGGAATACAAGGCGCAGCGAGAAGAAATGCCCGAAGCGCTGAGCCAACAAATCCCCGTGATCAAAACCCTCACGCGCCTGATGGGGTTGGGTGGAATTGAGATCGAAGGGGTGGAAAGCGATGACCTGCTCGCCGCACAGGCCGTGGCCCTGGCCAAGGCGGGTCACGCGGTGAAAATCGTGAGTGCGGACAAAGACTTTGCGCAAGTGGTGAGCGATCAAATCACGATGTTGCTGCCGCCCGCACCGGGGAATCCCCGCTCGGGCTGGCGCAATCTCGACGTGGCGGGGGTCGAAGAAAAGTTTGGGGTCGGGCCGGAAAAAATTGCGGACTTTTTGGCCTTGGTGGGCGACTCGGCGGACAACATTGCCGGGGTGCAAGGGGTCGGCCCCAAGACGGCGTCGAAGTGGCTCAATCTCTACGGCAGTCTGGAAGGCGTGATTGCGCATGCGGACGAACTGAAACCCGACCGCTTTCGCGAAAAAGTGGCGGCGGATGCCGATCGCCTGCGGATCAATTTGAGACTCACGGCCTTTGACCTCACGTTGCCGGTTCAACCCGCGGTGCGTCCGGCGGCGGATGGCCCGACCTTGGTCGCCCAGCTGCGCGAACTAGAAATGAAAGGCGCTACGGCCGAAGCCGCGAAGCGCTATGCGATCGCACCGCAGGGGGAACTGTTTTAGGCCTTTACAGGAGGAAACAGAGGAAACGAAGAAGATCACAAATGTATGTGAGTGAGTGACTTATTAATCATCACAGATTTTGTTGGATAGTCCACTAGCTGATGGACATCCGTATGAGACCTAAAAACTGTTGTTCGTCACCGAGATCAAAGAGGCAAACCGGGGGGCGTTAGATCGAAGAGATCAGATTTTATAGAAGCGGCGGATGTCGGGCGTAGGGCCCGACCCACAGGAAGGTTGGGGGTAAATATGGGGCGGGCTTTCAGCCCTTGGGCGATGGGCGGGACGTATACCTGGGGCGTTACCCCAGGCTGGTATGATGCCGGGCCTTTGGCCCTAGGGCGGTCCCATGTCGAATTGTGCGCCAACGGCGCAACCCATACCAGGCTGGGTCGGGAAGAACGGGGATGAGTTTACAAAAGCGTCAGGACCGGTTTGCCGGGATATATCGGGTAAAGAACTGAGCCGGAGGAAAGTCTGAGATGGCCACAAAGGGGCACGAAAAGGCATAAAGATTGTCGGTTTTTTTGTGCGTTTTTGTGCTTTTTCGTGGCAATTGGTTTCCAAGTTCTTGGGGAGGGAACGAAGCCAACTTTACACATCATACCCCTCGGACTTTATCCTGTCTTCCTTGCCTGACGCTTTTGTGAAACCTCACCCAAAGATCTGTATCGCAAACTCGGCTTGGTTCCTTTGGTGAGGAGTTCAGTGCAGTCCCGCGAGGCGGGAAACGCACTACGTTGGCAAAGGCTTGACTCCTTTGACTCGCGGCCAGCGAGTCTCGGTTTAGGCAATGGATTTGAGGAGAAGAATACCCGTTTTTCGATGGCACATTTTTGTAGAGTCTGCGGGCGCGGTCGAGCCAATGAGAAGTTTTCAGGGCGAGGGCACCGGATGCACATTTGTCGAGACTGCCAGAAAATTCCTCGTGATGAGTTGGACCGTATGGATCGACAGGTGGAGTTACGCGAGTTCCTCGATCAGTCCAGGATCTCCCCCAAAAACAGAAAACGTATCCAAGTCTTGATGAACCATGAGAGCGAAGCGATTCGTGACCTAGCGAATCTTCTGCTTCAGGTCTCTCTCATCGCGGAATTCAAGCGACGAAGATGGATTCGGGTGTAGAAGAAGGATCAAGCACTGTTCCTCAGATGCCAAGAATCTGGCTTGGTGGAACTGTTCGAGCACGACGACGGGCGATTGCCGGGATTTGAGATGCTATGAGGTCGACGTTTTGAGGTTTGGGGTGCCTAACCTTATTTTTACCAAAAGCTTATGCCACTAGCCTGATCAAATAGATCAATTTTAACGCAAAGACACTCAGTAGATAGGCACGTAAAGCCGAGCAGTGGCATTGTACCAACGTTTTGAATGCTTTGGACTACAAAAGATGCGGACGGACCCAGCCAAGCGGGACGACGGAGGGCGGTCACGCCCTACCTCAGAACACATTGCGTTGAAGTCCGTTTCTCAACAGACGTTGGTATTAATTGGCGCGCTCTCGCCATTCCAACGGGTTCATCGCGCACAAGCGTGCTCCTACGCAAACCTCGTGTGTGGGGTTTCCTATAAGCCCGCACTGGTGGATCGGCCTCCGGGAGTGCGGGCTGAAGCGCCGCACTACGTTAGCAGGGGGATCAGGCGTCGTCGGTGGCTTCGCCCTTGGGGTCGAAGATGTAACCGACGCCGTGGACGGTGCGAAAGGAGTCGAGGGAGAGGCCGTTGCGCTTAAACAGTTCGCGAACCTTGACGATGTATTGATCCAACGAGCGACTTTTTACGTCGGCGTGAATCCCCCAGACGGAGTGGATCAGCGCCTTGCGTGTGATGACTACCCCTTCGTTTTCGTTGAGGTAAACGAGGATGCCGAGTTCCTTGCGACCGATCTTCTCAATGTGGGCGTTGGGAAAGTGGATTTCCAGTCGGCTGGGATGCACGGTGGCACCGCAGAATTCAAAGGGTTCGTCGCTGACGCGGGCGTTTTTGGTGACCTTTTGGTCATCGCGGGATTCGGAGCGGCGCAGGACGGCGCGGATGCGGGCCACGAGTTCAGCGTAGCCGAAGGGCTTGGTGACGTAGTCGTCGCCACCGATTTCCAAGCCGCGGACCTTGTTGGTCTCCAGGGCGTTGCCGGTGAGGAAAATTGTGGGGATGGTGATGTCGGCGCGGCGAAGTTCCTCAAGGAGGGCAAACCCGGATTGGTCGGGTAGGTTGACGTCGAGGAGCAGCAGGTTGGCGAAGTTGCGCTTTAGGAAGCGTTCGGCGTGCGCGGCGCGGCCGCAGATTTGGGCCTGCATGCCCGCTTCTTCGAGGTGAACGGAGATGAGCTTGGCGAGTTCCTCTTCATCTTCAACGACCAGAATCAGGGGCTTGGGTTCGGAACGCATGGGTAAGGTAGGGCTATCAACGACCAATAAGTGCTGGTTGAATAGTTTTTTACAATTGAGCGGAGTCAATCTGTCAAAGCAAAGAATTTGCTGAAAGGCGTGAAAGTGAGGGCAGATCGGAGCACCGGAAATGAAAATTGGGCTTGAAGGGGGGAGGTGACCGGTGTGCGGTTCGAAGCGTGTCTGCGTCCACACCATTGCTCATGCTCGGATTGCCCAAGGGCAGCCTCGAGGATTCCACCAAAGCTCTTTTTGCCAAAGCGGGCTGGAAGATCACGACGAACTCCCGTTCGTATCGACCTTCGATCGACGATCCCGAGTTGGATGGTCGTTTCGTGCGGGCGCAGGAGGTGAGTCGTTACGTGGAGCAGGGGTTCTTCGATTGCGGGCTGACCGGCTGGGATTGGGTGCGGGAAAACAACTCCGATGTGGTGGAAGTGTGCGACCTGATTTACAGCCGCGCTTCGACCCTCAAATCGCGCTGGGTGTTGTGCGTCCCGGAAGCTTCGAACATCTACAAACCCGAAGATTTGGCCGGCAAGCGGGTCGCTACGGAGTTACTTGAATCGACCAAGCGTTATTTCGCGGAGCGGAACATCGACGCGAAGGTGGAGTTTTCCTGGGGCGCGACAGAGGTGAAGGTGCCGGATTTGGTGGACGCGATTGTGGACATCACCGAGACCGGCAACTCGATTCGGGCCAACAAACTCCGGATCATCGATACGCTGCTCGAAACCAACACCAAGATGATCGCCAACAAGGAAAGTTGGGCGAATCCGGCCAAGCGGGAAAAAATCGAAACCATCGCCATGTTGCTGCAAGGCGCGCTCGAAGCGGAAAGCAAGGTGGGGCTGAAGATGAATATCCCGGAGGCTTCGCTGGAGCAGATTGTGCAGTCGTTGCCGTCGTTACGAAATCCGACCATCTCGCAACTGAGCCTGAAGGGCTGGGTGGCGTTGGAGACGGTGATCGACGAAAAAGTGGTGCGTCAGATCATCCCGCAATTGAAGTCGCTCGGCGCCGAAGGCATCGTCGAGTATCCGCTCAACAAAGTCGTTTACTAATCCAACCTCAGCGCGACGCCGGTCGCTCCCGTATTCATGCGAAAAGTCACCTTAGGTCTGCTCCAACACGCCTGCACCGCCGATCCCAAGGCGAATCTCAAGAAGAGTTTGGCCCTCGCGGCCAAGGCGGCCAAGCAGGGGGCCAAGATC